>NZ_SUTM01000006.1 GCF_015062935.1 Methanobrevibacter sp.
AGATTTGACTTAAAACTGAGGTATTGGGATGAGGACAATGCGATTTTCTAAAAATCACTTAAGTTTTTGAAAGTGCCATTCAAAAATGAACCGTCTAATATATATACTAATTAGAAACATACATTAAATCATTAACGAATTAAATTTAATTAAATACAGGTTTGATAATATGGTTAGATTTTCACAAAGTCTTGATGATAGGCAATCAAAAAATAAAGCAAAACCTTATGAGCAATACAACCCTAATCCGCAATATTATGCCCGAGAGGAAAGACAGCCTCAGCCGGCCAATAAATATGATGATAGATTATATGCTCAACCGCAAAGACCTGTTTATCAAGAACCAGCCTATCAAAGACAGGATAATTTCTACAGACAGCCTCAAAGAGAAGCGATTGATGAAATTATCTATGAAAGACCAGTTATTGAAAGAGAATCTGTAAAACCTGACATTTCTAAACCTGAATTGAAGTTCCCTGCCGATCAAAACATTCAGTTCGGTGTTGAATATGCTCCAAACTCAAGGCCTCCTGTAATTGGTAAAAACTACACCATCAGGTCAAATTCCATAATCTATAATGATGTGGTTATTGGAGACAACTTCAGAACCGGCCATAATGTGGTCATTCGTGAAAACACCAACATAGGTGATGATGTATTAATCGGAACCAACACTGTCATTGAAGGGGACGTAATCATTGGAAATGATGTCAGCATTCAGTCTAACGTCTACATTCCAACCAATTCAGTAATTGAAGACAATGTATTTATCGGACCTTGTGCTTGTTTTACAAATGATAAATATCCTGTAAGAATCAATTATGAACTTCAAGGACCTAAAGTAAGACGTGGAGCTTCTATTGGTGGTAACACAACATTTTTATCTAATGTTGAAGTTGGAGAAGGTTCTATTGTTGCTGCTGGAGCTATTGTGATACATTCAGTTCCACCATTCTATTTGGCTATTGGAACACCAGCCCGTATTAAACCTCTTCCTGATCATTTAAAAGTTCCAAACAGATTCTAAATTAAAAGGAGATTAATTTATGGCTCAATATAAATGTAAGATTTGTGGATATGTTTTTGATGAAGATAATATTGAAGAAGGTTTGAACATTCCTGCCGGAACCAAATTTGAAGATTTGCCCGCTTCTTTTAAATGTCCGAAATGCCGTATGGCAAAGGCGATGTTTGAGAAAATTTAAATAGTTTTATATATTACTAATTAATATAATATTATTATTCAACTTATAATTTAAGGAGATTGTTAAACATGGCAAAATTTAAATGTAAACTTTGTGGATACACAACCGAAGAATTTGATGAATTACCAGAAGACTACAAATGTCCTATGTGCGGCGCTACTGCTGACATGTTTGAAAAAGTGGAATAGGTGTTCTAAATGGCTTTTGTCTGCAAAGTATGTGGATTCGTTTTAGAAGAAGACGAATTACCAGAAGACTACGTATGCCCAGTTTGCGGCGTACCTGCAGCTAACTTTGAAGAACAATAAGTTCTTCATTTTATATTTTTTCTAAAAATTGCTTATTTTTAAAACTAGTTTTTATTTTTTCAGCGTATTTTTCAAATATTTTTGGGATATCCCTTTCATCCTTTGACACTATATCATAGCTGACCTTATCTGAATACTCTTTATCAATAACTTCCAGATTGTTGTTTCTAACTTCAGTGTCTGCTGTTTTTATTTCAGAATATTCAAATGTGATGGTGTAAACTTCATATTCCTCGATTTCAAGTATTTCAGCTTCACCTATTGCTTCCATGACTGATTTTGAATATGCTCTGACAAGTCCTCCGGCACCAAGCTTGATTCCTCCGAAGTATCTTGTAACGACTGCTGTGATGTTGTGAAGCTCGTTTTTTCTCAAGACATTGATCATAGGTTTTCCTGCAGTTCCGCCAGGTTCACCGTCATCGTCAAACCCTTCTCCGTCACTAACGATATATGCTGTGCAGTTATGTGTTGCATCACTATACTGCTGGTTCAGTTTCTGGATTATTTCCTTGGATTCCTTTTTGTTTCTTGTTGGAAATAAGGAACAGATAAACTGGGATTTTTTAACATTTATTTCGATTTGCACAGGAGTTTTTATTGTTTTCATTTTATCAATATATTTATATATTTAATCCGATATATTATTGTTAGTAAATTTTAAAAGGTGTTAAAATGTCAAGTCGTTCTGCTACTGTTCTGGTAATATTTATTGTAGCTTGCATAGCTTTTTGTTTAGCTAGTGTTTTTGGAGCTATGACAGGACCTATTTCAATTTTACCTAATGAAAATGACACTGGAAGTGTTTTAGATAACCTTTCAGCAATCACTGATTCGGATGATAATGTCCAGACTTACGGATATGATGATTCCAGTAATTCCAATGATTACAGTTCAAGTAGTTCACAATCAAGTGAACCACAAGTAGAGACTACTACTGAGGAGTCTTCATCAAGTTCGTCTCATACGACTACTGAGACTTCTCCTGATGTTGATACATCTTCCTCTTCTGAATCTGGCTCACATAGTTCAAGCAGCGGAGGTAGTAGTGATTCTAATACAGGTAATGATGGAGATAAATAATTTATCCATTCTTTTTTTTTTACTTTTTTTTAAAAGTCTAATAATTTTTCAATATCAAGCAATACAGAGTTAATTGCCAGATTGAATAATCTGTGTCCGTATTCTTCATCAACGTAAACGCCGTTTTCTTCAACGTCACGTGCACCTTCTTCAATATTAGGGTCGTCTTTTCGGGCTTGTGTAAATCCGTATAGACCTACTTCTTCGTATTCTTTAACATTGGCCTGATTTTCAACTTCAGCTTCATTAACAATGCCCAATACTTTGGCCATTGACAGCTCTCCGCTTCCTCCATGAGGTCCTTCTGATGAAATTACCTTGTTGTTGAATGTTATTGCAAGGCCGGTTTTATCTTCAATATCCCATAATTCAGCTACTAATGGTATATTTCCGCCATGAGCATTGACAATAATGACCTTTTCAACATCCAGGAATTTTTTGGCTGCATTCAATGTAGAAATAACATTTTCTTTTAAAACGTCAAGTGAAACATGGACTCCATGGTCTATTGTATCCAGTTCGTAAGCTGGGAATATGATTCCTAAAAATTTGGCACCGCTTAAAAGGGATGACTGAAAGGCAATGTGAGCTGCGATTTTGGCGTCTGTATCTATTGGGAGTGCAGGGCCGTGGTTTTCCAGATGTGACCCGAGGGCTATTATTCCTACTTTATGGACTTGGGGATCTTTAATGTTTCCTGCTCTGTATCTTAACTCTGCCATAAAATCACCATTATATTTCAAAGTTCCAGATGTCGTCTCCGACGTAATGTTTGGTTTCGACAGCTTTTCCGGAATCGTTGGCTACCATTTCTTCACCGCTAATCAGACTTACTCCAATAGCCAGTGGTTTTCCATGGGTTTCATCTATTATGAGAACTATGTCTCCGGCTTCAACGCCTTCTGATGCATCTACAATTCCCGGACTCATGATGTCCGCACCGTTGCTGACAAATCTGATAGCTCCCATATCCACTGTCACGGTTTTTGCATCGATTTCATTTGCAAGTGCCGCTTTTAATGTAGGGAATGGTTTTTCATCAATGATTATAATGTAAGGTTCACCGTCTACTAAAATAAAGGAATTAGGTTCTGCTTCAAGTATCTCAACATTTTTTTTGCCTTGAAGTAATCCTCCGTATTCGCCTAATTCTGCTTTAATCTCTTTAATTTTCTTTTTTTTCAGGAAATTTCTTTTTTTAACTTTTATAGCCATGATTATCCCATAGTATTTTTATTAAATAATATTTGGTATTTAAAATAAATAAATCTATTGTTAAAAATCATCGAAGTAGTTGATTTCATCGCCAAGCTTTGTATTGATTATGGGTTTGGTGTGGCTTGCATATTGTGTTATTGTCTTTGCATTGTTGTTTGATAATGTTTCTATGCATGAATTGATGATATTGAGTTCTTTTTGGCTGAATTTTGGGGAGGGTATTACTGTAGGATAATATCTGTGGATTATTCTGTTATAGTAGGGTTCCTTTCTTAGGAATAGCTGTTTTCTGTTTATCAGCATTTCGGTGATTTGTCTGAAGTGTTTGGGTTTTATTCCTTTTTTGGATTTGATGTAGGTTTCTTTTGTAAGGAATGTCTTGTAAAGCTCGTAATAATAAAAATCAATGAAATACATCACGGTACATAAGACTGTTTTGCCCAGATTAGGTTTGTTTGAGCATTTAAACAGAATATAAAGGATTAGGTTGATATATTTTTCTTCATTAATTTTCATGTTATGGCCTGATGATGGTTGGGTGCATAGACTTATGTCATCAGGTAGATAAATATTGAGTCCTAGAGAGCATTTGATAACTAATTTAAATAGTAGTTAAGCTAATTATTTATTATTAAGATTAATTTTTTACTATTTTTGCCTAAAATAAGGTAACCTTTATATAGTAGGTTATTTATAATTAATAGTATTAGTTTTAATTAGGTTTTGTCTTATCTTAACTTGATTATATTATGAATGTACTAATTCAAATTAAAAACTAAAATTTTGATAATATAAGGTGATATAATGAGCGGACAAAATGTTCAAAGACCACTTGACGCATTAGGAAAATCTGTAGACTCTCCAGTTTTAATAAAACTTAAAGGAGATCGTGAATTTAGAGGAATACTTAAGAGCTTCGATTTACACATGAACTTAGTTCTTAATGATGCAGAAGAGTTACAAGACGGAGAAGTAACCAGAAGACTCGGTGTTGTACTCATAAGAGGAGACAATATTGTTTATATTTCACCATAAATATTATTTGATCATATTCTAACGATAATTAAGGAGGTGTATCAATGTCAAAGGGAACTCCATCAATGGGTAAAAAGAATAAAAAGACCCATATCAGATGCAGAAGATGTGGAAGAAACACTTACCACATACGCAAAAAAGTATGTGCTTCTTGCGGATTCGGTAAATCCAAAAAACTAAGAAGATACAGCTGGCAAAATAAAAAACCAACTACTAGACAAAGATTAGTATAAGTTGGTAAAAACTTTGAAGATTATTTAATAATCTTCTCTCAAATCTATTTTTAGGTAAATTTTCAATCAACGTATTAATTTTAACTGCTTTTTTTTAGATACTTTTATAATTTAGTTATGACTAAATATTTTTTAGGAGGATTATTCATGGTAGACATAAATGATGTAGCTATGGAAAATGATGTAAATTTAGAAAACTGTGTTGTTTTTATAAGAGGCAAAGACGATATATTGGCTGTTGACATTTCCAATGCAGGAATCAAACAAAGAAGTGATGATACAATGGGATTCACTTTCTCTTTATCTCCAAAACAAGCTTTAAAATTAGAAGAATACTTCAATAAGTTTGCAACAGGTGAAAAATTCTACTTTGATATTTCTCAAACTGGATACAGGCCTGTTTATTACAGGGGTTTGTCACCTATGACTAAAGAAATTAGTCAGGAATACATGCCTAAATTCAATATAACTCTATTTGCACAAAAAGCCATTGTGGAACCTGAAGACTCTTATTTTGCTCCTACATGCGAATGCTGTGAGTTTTGTCATCTCGATTAGGTGAAACATGTTTGATTCGATGTTTTCAGACAAGATTACAATAACCAAAAAATCGGATGATGTTTTTGAGCTTGATCAAAGAATGGTTAAGATTCGTGAAAATGAAAAGGGACTGATGGCTGTCAGTTATGTTGCACCTGTATTTGAGGCAATGGATTTAGAAGATTTTTTTGATGATGTCATTGCTTCTGAATATTTAAGCATGAATATTGGTGGAGCAGGTGAGTTTACGGTGATGTTTAGGGGAATTGTTGACGGGAAGGGTAAGAACTTTCCTCAAAATCTTGATTATAAGATTATTCTCCTTCAGGAGCCTAAATGGCTTGACGAAAGGGAAAATGTTCAACTTACCGGTTTTTCCAAGTTTAAAATAAGGGGAAAGATTTCGGATGATGCAGATGAATTACTGTAATTCATCTTCAACTGCATCCCATAAGTCTGTTGCCCATCCCTGACCTGCATCAATCACCATATCCAGCAGTCTTACTTTCCCGTCTTTGAATCTGAACAGTCTGTAGTCCTGTTGAGGTTTTTTTGCTGTTCCTTCTTTGTTGCAGTCAAGATAGATTCCTTCACTGTATTCTGCTTCAAAGTTTCCTGCCTGAACAAAATCTCCAACAAGGGAATATCCGTTTCTAACGCTTTTGTCAAGTTCTTCAACGGTTTTTAACCATCCGCCTTGTGCTCTGAATTTTATGTCAGGGTCTACTTTTGTTATTTCTTCTTGCCAATTTATTATCATAGTACCAAATCCTTTTTAGTATTAATTTCATTTTGGTCATATATAAAAAAAGAGTTAGAGCATTTGATAAGTAATATTTATAACTATTGTTATATAATAATTATATATAACTTCAATTTCATAATTATTATTGTATTAATAATAGTCTGGGCTTAACATGAACTTATTTGAAAAATTTGGAATCGATAGTAATAACGAACAATTATATGAAATAGCATTTACGCATGGTTCTTATAGTTGTGAAAATGATTTGGAATATAATTATGAAAGATTGGAGTTTTTGGGAGATTCTGTTCTAAGCTTATTAGTATCAGATTATCTCTACAGGAAATATCCTAACTATGAAGAAGGTAAATTAACTAAATTAAGGGCCAATTATGTCTGCCAGAATGCTTTGATTTACTATTCACATGAACTTGGTTTGCAAAATTACCTGAAAGTTGCTGATGAGGAATTCAATCTGACCCACAATGAGGTGCTGTCCATTACTGCGGACATATTCGAATCCTTTTTGGGGGCAATATTTCTAGACCAGGGCATTGAATTTGCAAAGGACTACATATCAAAATATGTATTCCCACACATTGACGATAAAAAAGTATTCTTCACTGACTACAAATCAGCAATAAAGGAATACGGCGATGCAGAAGAACTGGAAATATCATATGAAATAGAAAATGAATTCGGAGTTCCTCACGACAAGACCTTTTTCATATCCATCTTCATAAACGGTGAAAAGATGGGTACCGGCAAAGGAAAGAACAAAAAAGAAGCAGAACAGGCAGCCGCAAAAATAGCTATGGAAAAATTGAATATCGGTGTTTAAAATGAATGAAGAATCTGTAGGCATTGTTGAGACAAAATATTTGGATATTAAAGAACCAATCCAATTAGACAGTGGTAAAACTCTCAATAATGTTACTGTTGCTTATGAAACTTATGGTGAACTTAACAAAGAAAAATCCAATGCCATTTTAATCTGTCATGCTCTGACTGGAGACGCACATGCTGCAGGATGGCACGAAGGTGACAGAAAACCGGGATGGTGGGAAATAGTAATAGGTCCAGGAAAGGCTATTGATACAGAAAAATATTTCATCATATGTTCAAATGTTCTGGGCGGCTGTAAAGGAACTACAGGTCCAAGTTCAATCAATCCAAAAACCGGAAAGGAATACGGTATTGATTTTCCAGTAATCACAATTAAGGACATGGTTAAAGTCCAAAAGAAATTAATAGACTCACTTGAAATTGATCAGTTATATGCCATTATTGGAGGGTCCATGGGCGGAATGCAGGTCCTTCAATGGCTTGTCACTTACCCTGAAATGACTAAAAAGGCTGTTCCAATGGCTACAGCGGCCATGTCATCCCCTCAACAAATTGCATTCAATGAGGTAGGTCGCCAGGCAATATTTTCAGATCCTGACTGGAACAATGGAAATTATTATGAAACAGGCTTAAAACCTAAAAACGGCCTTTCCCTTGCAAGAATGATTGCCCACATTACCTATTTAAGTGATGAATCAATGGACATTAAATTCGGCCGTGATTTGCAGGACAAGGATGAGATAAGCTATGACTTTTCAATTGATTTTCAGGTTGAAAGTTACCTGAAGCATCAGGGTGAATCATTCGTAAAACGTTTTGACGCTAACAGTTATTTATTCATTACAAAAGCTGTGGATTTATTCGATTTGTCAGTTAACAATTCACTGATTGACGGATTTAAGGATATCAAGGCCAAGGTTGAAGTGATATCCGTTGACTCCGACTGGCTGTATCCGACAGAACAGAGTACTGAAATATTGACATCACTTCATGCGAACAATATTGAAGCGACATTTTCAGAAATAAAGTCCAACTATGGTCATGACGCATTTTTACTTGAAACCGGGCAGCTGAACTTTATTCTATCAAAATTCCTGGCAAACAATGTTGTAAGTGATTTGATGAAGGAAGTTGTCGTTACCATAAAGGAAAATGCCGATGTCAGTGAAGCGGCTCAGCTGATGCTTGAAAAACAGGTTACTCACATTCCTGTTGTCACTGATGACTATAAGCTGATAGGTATTGTAACCAGCTGGGACTTGTCCAAGTCAATAGCCATGAATACAAATCATCTGAATGATATCATGACAACAACCGTTAAGTATTGTTTTGCTGATGATTCGATTGAAAATGTAGCTCGTATGATGAGCGATTATGACATATCCTCTCTTCCTGTTGTTGATGAGGACATGAAAGTTTTAGGAATTATTACAACAGACCAAATTAGTCATTTATTAAGTTAAATAACTAATTTTCACTATTTTTTTTAAAAGGAGACATTACTATTTCTCGTAAGGCTAAAATTATCGATGGAGTTAAAAAGGGTATTCCAATCACTTTTGGATATGTTCCGATGGGGATTGGATATGCTGCTATTGCCATAAAGGCAGGTTTCACACCTTTGCAAACGGTTTCAATGTCTGTTCTGGTTTATGCGGGAGCAGGTCAAATCATTGCCGCCTCAATGGTTTTAAGCAGTGCAAGCGTAATGGCGGTAATCCTAACCAATTTTGTAGTTAACTTAAGGTATTTCGTAATGTCCACCTGCGTTTTAAATCAGGTTGAAGAATCCAATCTCGGATTGAATATTCTGGCGGCACATGTTACTGTCGATGAATCCTTTGCGATGTTTTCATTAAGTGAAGACTCATCAATCTGGATATATCTTGGAATAGCACTCATATCATGGCTTTCATGGATTATAGGTGCTGCGATAGGAGTTGTTGTTTTGGATCTGCTTCCTGTTATCGTAACAAACAGTTTCAACATTTCCCTTTATGCTCTGTTTGTAGCAATTCTGGTTCCTGCAATTAAAAAATCAAGGCAGATTGCTCTTTTAGTTTTAATAACTGCAGTTTTGAATATTATATTGAGTCAGTTGATTGGAAACTGGTCTTTGATTGTTTCAACTCTGATAGGTGCTGCAGTCGGAATGTATATTGTCGATGATGAATATGTTCTCTCAGGTGATGCATGATGGATTACATTAACCTTGTCATATTGGGATGTGCTCTTGTAACTTTCATTCCAAGGCTGATACCTGCATTGTTCATAGACAGGCTCAATTTTTCACCTAAGGTTGAGAAATTCCTGAATCTGATTCCATACACTGCCCTTGCCGCATTGATTTGTCCTGGAGTTCTGACAGTTGACAATCAGTTGTGGTATATCGGTTTGATAGGTGCGGTTGTCGCAGCCGCTCTTGCATGGAAAAAGGTTCCGCTTGGAGCTATTGTAATATTGACTGTGGTAGTTTTAATCACTGTCTATTCGATTGTCCCGTTCTTTTAAGTTCCACATTAACGTCGGCTATTTCAGGTTTTGAATTGCTTTTGAAAAACTTTTTGATATATATGCCGATGTCAAGTCCGACTTATTTTTTAAAATCATTGGCGTTAATGTTAAAATCTATTCATTAAATTGAAGTTTGTTTTTCTCTTTTTTATTTAGTTGACATTAACATTAAGTATTTTGAGTGCAATTTCTCTGTGAAAATAAGTTTTGAAAATAATTTGGTTCCAGGCAGATGTTAGAGGAAATAAGGTTGCATAATATGGTTCGTTAAAAATAATTTCTGCTGCCTGGAACTGTGCCTGTAACATCAAATGTGTTAATCAAATGTTACATATGTTAAAGATGTATTACCTAATATATAAAGGTTTCGTTTATAAATTTATCAATAAAAAACAAATATTCTTATTTTAAATTATAATTAATTAATATATATTTTTTTAATAGGTTGAATTTAAATTTAAAATTTGATTTTATATAATTAAATAAATATAAATTATTTTTATTAGTTTTAAATGATTTTAAATGAATTAATATAAAATAGTAAAGTATATATACTATGTAATGTAACATTAACATAAGTAATTATATTTTAACATAATTGCTTAAGTACTTAAATACTTTTTGCAAAAATGAATTAATTTGTGGATTACTATGAGAACCATGATTAAATATTTAAGACAGGAGCTCAAAATGAGCCAAAAAGAACTGGGGGATAAAGTTGGAGTGACCCGGCAAACCATTAACGCACTGGAAAACGGCAGGTACAATCCATCTTTATTTTTAGCATACGAAATAACCCAGGTCTTTAATAAAATGTTATTTAAAGGAGATCGAGAACAATACTTTGTTATGGAAGATATATTCATATTCGATGATGATTACTATTAGGTGATAAAATGATTTTAGACATATATAAAGATGCATTGGAATATTCAGCAAAAGACTGGAAAACCTTGGTGATACTGGGAGTACTTTCAGTATTCAGTTTCTTGTTGCTACCGGCTTTCCTAATTACCGGTTACAATTATAGAGTTATCAATCAGGCAGTACACGGAATAATCAATGGAAGAGATCCTCTTCCAGGATTTGATGACCTTATTTACATGTTCGTTGATGGAATAAAAGTTGTCATTGTTCAGGTGGCATATGTGATTGTTCCTGTAGTAATATTCATAATATTTGCAGTTATTGCAGGAAATGTAGGTGGCGGATTATCAGCTGCAATCATGATTATCGGATGTTTAATAACACTCATCGTTGCTGTTGTAGCATTCCTGATGGAACAAATGGGATTATGTCACATGGCATACCATGATGGAGCATTCTCAAAAGCCTTCGATATAAAAGAGCTCAAAGAGGTAATTAGTGAAATCGGATGGTTTGAATGCATTTTAACATACGTTGGATTGATAATCATTACTCTGGTAATTGCAATTGTCGTAACTGCAATAATCGGATTAATCTTTACAGTATTCGGCCTTTCAGGATTTGCATTAGGCGTTGATGCAGGTGGAGTATTTGCTTTAGGAATTATCCTTAACTGGTTAGTTACCATTTTCCTTGTTGGACCATACTTAAGCATATTCAATTCAAGATCCATAGGATTATTATATACCATGCAGATTTAAGGTGATTTGATGGCAAGCATAACAGACTGTGTTAGTGAAGGATTGAAATACCCCTTCACTGACCCTAAAAAGCTTTTAAGTTTCGGAGCAATATTTGCAGTTCTAAACGTAATATCTCTGTTCATAAGCACTAAAAGCATGGATATTACCAGAGTTTTTGTAAGGGAAATCGAAAGAACCAACAGCACAGCCCTGTCTCTTAATGTTACACAGGTGCCAACCAATGACATTTATATCGTGATAGCTTTAAGCATCGTTAGCTTTATAATAGCACTGTTCGTAATGGGATATCTTTATGATGTTGTAAAATTTGCAATAGATAAAAAAGAGGATCTTCCGGGATTCAATGATATAGCAAAAATCTTTGTCAACGGAATCAAGATGCTTCTGGTAACAGTCGCATATTATATCATTCCATTTGCCGTATTTGTGCTTGGAATAGTGTTCGGCGGCGATTCACCGGTATTGGGTGTAGTTATATTGATTTCAGCAATACTTGCCATAGCCGCATTTTTCCTCCAGATAATGGCAGTAAACAATATGGTGGCAAATGACAGTCTTAAAAAAGCATTTGACTTAAGAGAGATTACTGACAATATTTCAAATCTCGGCTGGGGAAAATATATTGGAATAATCATATTCACACTCATAGTGTTCATGGTCGTCAATGTTGCAGCGGGATTCATATTGAGTTTCCTCACTTTATTGTTTGCAAGAGCTTTCAATCAGGCAATAGTCGTAGCTGCATTCATTGGAATACTTGAAGGGTTATTCATAACATCTTACACTAGCGTATTTTACAATAGGGTCTGCGGATCAATCTATAGGGAAGCTATTAAGTAGAATGTTTTAAACATTCTATTTTTTCATTAAAATTATGGGGGAGATAATTTGAAAATGAATTCAAAAATATTATGTATTTTCATAGCTTTTTTGGCTATTTGTATGATAATTTCAGCTGCAAGCGCAGTTGATTTGGTAAATAATTTCAGTAATGGCGATTTTGAAGTAAAAGTTGCTTCCGGAACTAATTTCACAGATAGTGTAAACGTTACCACAAATAACATGAAATTATTAATATTTGAAAATTCAGGCATTGATTCCAGCGACGTGAATTCAATAATTTACTTTAAGGATTCTACAGCTGATAAAAATCAGGTAAATGGTTTTATAAAAGACTTGGAAAAGGATGGATCTAAAGTTGAAGAAACCGATAAGTATGTTGCTTTAAAAAACGGTCAAAATTCAAATGATTTTGATATTTCAAATAACATTGATGGATTTTTTAACATTGCGGGCAGTATCTTTTCATCTGATGGTTTGAATGTGTCTGCTGATGATAATTCAATTTCATTATCAAGCAATGGTTTTAAAGTTTCAAGTGCAGATGGTGAGAATGTATCCATCACATCTGATGGTGTAAGTGTTTCTGGTAATTCGTCTGCAGGTAATGAAACAGTTAACGTTTCAAGTGATTTGGATTCAAATATTAAAAATTCCGATTATTCAATTTATATGAAAAATCAGAACAACGGTGAGGTCATTGTTATATCTGGAAATAATTTGGAAGTATTGAAATCAATGGCCGAAACAGTTTCTTTTAATGGGAATTAAACTTTTTATTCTCATTTATTTTTTTTAATTTTTTATAGGGGATTTTAACATGGTAGACTACGTCATCAAAACAAACAATTTGTCAAAAATATATTTCAAAAATAAAGTCGTAAATTCAGTTAATATGCATGTTGAAAGAGGAAAAATCTATGGACTTTTAGGTAAAAACGGTGCTGGAAAGACCACAACAATGTGCATGCTTTTAAATCTTACATATCCAAGTGAAGGGGAAATATTTCTCTTTGGAAAAAATCCTAAAAAACATTCCAATGAAATTTATCCAAAAATAGGTTCAATCATTGAAACTCCTGGATTTTATGAAAATTTAACGGCTTATGAAAATTTGGAAATCATTGCTAAACTGAGGGGAGATTATAATCCGTTCAATATCAGTTCAGTACTTGAAATGGTTAATTTAAGCCAAGCAAAATCAAAAAAATTCAAGGATTTTTCATTAGGCATGAAACAGCGTTTGGGAATTGCAGCAGCAATTATGCACAGTCCTGAGCTATTGATACTGGATGAACCCATCAATGGCCTTGATCCATTTGGAATTAAGGAAATTCGTGCATTGCTTAAAAGATTGTCCCATGAATTTGGAATAACTATTCTAATTTCATCTCATATCTTGAGTGAAATAGAAAATCTTGCCGATGTCATAGGTTTCATGGACAATGGCGTTCTGATAGAGGAGATGTCCAGGGATGAGTTATTCAATAGACTGGATAAATTTGTAGAGTTTGAAGTATCAGACATTGATTTGGCAGTAAATATTTTCAAAAAGCTGGAACTTAGAGAAAATATTGATTTCACAGTCAATGGAAATATAATTCGTTTGTATAGTCATTTGAACATGAGAGATAAGTTCAATGCAATATTTGTCAAAGCAGGAATTGATGTGAAAAAGGTAAATCTGTGTGAAGAGAATCTGGAAGAGTTTTTCACAAGATTCGTTTCTAATAATTAAAGGGGAGATTAGATGTTGACTTTTATAAATATGGAATTTTTAAAACTTAAAAGATCCAAAATATTTTTGTTAAGCATAATAGGAGCCATTCTTCCGCCATTGCTCATGTTTATTGCTGTAACTTCATTTGATGAAGGGCAAACTTTTGAAGCATTATTCACTAATGTCAATATGTACATGTCGGCGATGTTTGCAGTCATGATATTTGCAATAATCATATCATATCTGTTTGGCAGGGAATACAATGAGCATACCCTAAAGACAATGCTGACTATCCCTGTGTCAAGAGGAAAGTTTCTGATAAGCAAATATGTCATGTTTCTGGTTTGGATTGTTATTCTAACAGTGGTGACAAGTCTTTCAACACTCATATTTGGTTTTGCAGCAGGTCTTGAAGGATTCAGTGTAAATCTGTTTTTAGACAGTTTCACTCAGCTTCTCTATGCAAATGTACTGTTATTTTTAACATTCTCTCCATTTGTATTCATTTCACTGCTGATAACAAACATGGTTCCTGCGATGATTGGAGGTGCAGGCCTGTCATTGGTCAATTTGATGGTATATGGCCAAAAATGGGCTCCATTCGTTCCCTGGACATGCCCATATTTAATCGCATCAGGGGAGATAACCGAATATGCAACAAGCATTAGTGTATCGTATAGCATTATTTTAGCCACTTTTGTAATTGGATTAGTGATTTCATACATTTACTTTACAAGAACGGATGTTTCACTTTAGACATTACTCTTCAAATGCTCTATGCATTGATTTAAATACTGCAATGTCAAAATATATTAAGAGGTGATATAATGAATGATTTTGAAAATCAAAAATTCTGTCAATCCTGTGCAATGCCTTTGTCAGATAATCAGCTCTTTGGAACCAATGCCGATGGCACTAAAAACGAAGACTATTGCATATACTGCTTTAAAGATGGAGAATTCACATCTGACATTTCCATGGATGAAATGATGAATTTTTGCATTGAAAAAATGGTAGAAGTTCACCCGGAAATGGACAAAAAACAGGCTTCTTTTATGATGAAAGAAGTATTTCCAAAATTAAAAAGATGGGCAAAAGATTAGTTTCCCATCAAACTTTTTTTTCTTTTTGTACCAAACTATATAATGTAAAAAATAGTATATAGTATTGGAGTTTGAAATATGAAATTATGGAATCCTATCGCTTTTTTTATTAGTCTAATAATGAGTATTATAATGCCGTTGATTTTTGCAACCCCTATGGGAATGCCTGTTGAAATCTGTTTTCTGATGTGGCCGGTCAGATGGGTTGTAGCTTACTTTTTAGTTAATCTGATTGTTCATCCTTTAGGACTTAAACTGGCAGGTAAAATCTTTGGATTTAAATTAGGAATGAAAACAGGACTGTGGAATCCATTGGCATTTTTCATAAGTTTAATAATGAGTTTCATTATGCCTTTGATATTCGGAGTTCCTATAGGACAGCTGCCTGTTGACATGCTGATTTATTTATGGCCAGTCAGATGGGTTGTAGCGTACTTCATTGTAAGTCAGGCGGTTAATCCGTTGGCATTTAAGCTTGCCGGTAAAGTATTCGGATTTAACCCTATGAAATAGCTAAATTTATAAATCTATTTTTCAATATTTAATTATAAGTTAGGAGATTTTGATATAATGAGTTCTATAGTTGGTTTACAGGGTAATGTTAAAGCACAAGACATCATAAAAATGTTGAAAGCATCTAAAAACAGAGGTCCTGATGCATCAGGAATTTATCTGGATAAAGTTTATGAAAACATTGATTTGGATGAGTTTTGTGATGATAATGATTATGATCTGGCCCTTGGGCACAATATGCTTTCAGTCTATGATAAAAATGAACATATATCTAAAGTGCAGCCTGTATCCGATGATAATCTCATTCTCGTTTTAAACGGCTCATTATACAATTTCCAGACTATCAGAAATTTCTTATCCAAGGTAGGTGTTGAAGCCGAAATCACATCTGATGCTGAAGCAATATTATATTTAATTGATTTTTATGCTAAAAAACTTGATCTTCTCAAGGCATGCTCTGCTGCAGTAAGATTACTTGACGGAGATTATGCCTTTGCAGTATGGGATGGTGAAAACCTGGCAGTTGTCAGAGATCCCTTAGGTGTAAAGCCACTATTTTACGCACAAAAGGATGGTTTAAACGGATTTGCATCTTCCAGAAATGCACTGAAAGAAGTCGGATTTAGTGACATTGACACCCTAAAACCCGAACATATACTTTATAACTGGGAGGATATAGCTCCTGCCCAGGCGATTTATGAAAAAATCTTTGAAGGGGACGTAGCTAAAATAGACAAGATGTTAAGGTTAAGTCTTGTTACAAGAGTTGCCGATTTAAGGGAAGTTGGAGTAATATTTTCAGGAGGCCTTGACAGTTCATATCTTGCGCTGCTTTTAAAGGAAATATCCGAAAATGTACCTTTAAAAATCAAATTGTATGCTGTAGGTGTTGAAGGCTCAAAGGATGTTGAAGCTGCAATATATGCATCAAAATTCCTGAATATGGATTTGGAAATCTGCACACTAACAGAAGAAATGATACGTGAAGCACTGCCTAGTGTCGTAAATGCAATAGGTGACGATAACCTGATGAAGGTCGGAGTAGGCCTTACAACATATTTTGCAACAAAAATGGCGGCCAAAGACAATATTAATGTAGCAATTTCAGGTCAGGGTGCTGATGAGCTCTTTGGAGGATATAAGCGTTATCTTAAAAGTTTTGTAAATGACACATTGAACTATGATATTCGTGAAGACATATCCAATATGTATCATGTCAATCTTGAACGTGATGATGCATGTGCCATGTTAAATTCAGTAGAAATAAGACTGCCATTTTTAGATAAAAAACTGGTGGAACTGGCTTTAAACATTCCGGACAACAAAAAAATAGTCTCAATGCATGATGACATGAGAAAAAGCATATTGAGAAAACTTGCATTTGAAGAGGGCCTTGACTATGAAATAGCTTACAGGCCTAAAAAGGCAGCTCAATATGGTACTGGAATTGATAAAGTTTTACGTAAAAAAATCATAAAAGATACAGATATTTCAAAATATTTGGAATAATTTTTAGATTTTTGTAAAATATCAATTACATCTTATAATTTTTTTTCTTTATATATGTCCTTATTTTTAAATTTAGAAACATTTATATACTTCTTTTCATTTAAGTTATTATGGCTTATTTTATACAAGTGTATTCTTTATATAAATACAGTCGTTTCGGTATTAAATGACTCACAAAGAATTATACTCTTTTGCAGCACTTTATATACTATTTTTATATTATTCGGAGGTATTATTATTAATTTTAGAGAGGGTGCTCTATGGAAGTAGAGCAATTAATTACAAATCCTAAAAAGAGTATCATCGGATTAAGCATTCCAATGATTCTATCTTTATTTTTAACAATGATTAACAATCTTGCAGATGCAATGTGGGTTTCAGGACTCGGTTCAGATGCTCTTGCAGCAATAGGTATCGTAACACCGCTGTTCATTATTATCATCGGGCTTGGAATAGGATTGTCTGCAGGTGTCAACTCATCAATTGCACGTTTTATAGGTGCAGGTGATATGAAAAATGCTGGAAACAGCGCAACACACGGTGTAATCTTAAGTATAATAGTAAGTATTGTAATTCCGGGATTGATCGTATTATTCCTGGATCCGCTGTTAATTGCAATCGGCGGAGCTAACGTATTGGGTTTGGCCCATGAATACGGGGTCTGGGTGATATCCGGTGGATTTACAATCATCATTCAGAATATCTACTGCGGAATATTCAGATCAGAAAACAAAGGTGTTAAAGCAACATTACCTATTGGTGTTGCGGCTGCCCTAAACATTATTCTGGACCCTATTTTCATATATAATTTGAATATGGGTGTTGCAGGTGCAGCTATAGCTACCGTGCTTGCAAACTTCATTGGTCTTTTGATGTATCTCTACTGGTCATACGTTAAGGATGACAACACTATTGACGTTAGAAGCTATTCAACAGATAAGCAAATCTATAGGGATATCATTTCTGTAGGAGTTCCTGCAAGTATGGAACAGATTTTAATGTCACTTTTTTCCATGGTAATCAATGTGATATTGGTAATGGTAGCAACAACTGACGCTGTTGCAGTTTATACTACCGTCTGGAGGCTGATAAGTATTGGAGTAATGCTTCCTGTTGGTTTTGGAACCGGTGCAATCAGCGTATTCGGAGCACTGTTCGGAGCAAGAAAAGGAGATATGATTGGTGAGACATTCAATTATGTTCAAAAGATTGGTTTTATAGGATGCATTGCAATGGCTGTAATCCTTGCGGTATTGGCACCGTATCTTGCAATGCTTTTTGGTGGGGCAGGACTCAATGATGAAATTGCTGCCGTAACTGTATTATTATGTCCTTATGTTGTATTTGCAAGTTGGAGTATTATTTCAGGATGTATTCTGCAAAGTTTCGGAAGAGGGGATTTAAGTCTGGGTTTTACATTTTTCAAACAGATAGTTTTAACTTTAATATTCATCTGGATTCTGCTCTGGATGGGTGAAAACGGAGTATACTTGGGTATTGTAATAGCAAACTTCGTTGGAAGTCTGATACAGTTATTGTTCACCCGAAGATATGTAAAGTCAATTCAGAAATATTACAGATAATAATTAATTTGAACAACCTCGCCTTCTTCAAGGCGAGGTTGTTCAAGCTTTTAATTTCAGACATAATAATGATTTTATCTATTATTTTTAATAATTGTTTTGTTTATTCAATATTCGTAATCAGTTTTTTTAAGATTTATTAAGATTTATTTTTAAAATTAAACAGTTATTGTCGGATATATTTTTTAAATTAATCTTTAACTTTATTAATATAAAAAAACATAATAAATATATTATTTATTATTAAGGAGTTTATTTTAATGACAATCGAAAAAGATGCTGAAGACATTATAGAAAAATTTTCAAAAATTTTAGAAGACATTCCAGATTCAGATGAAACCTGGTACATCACAGATAACTTAAATTTAACACGTGACGATGAATCTCACGAAAAAAATCCAGAAAAAATATTAAGGAATGCTCGTATAGATAAAGATGGAAATTTAGTAGTTAAAAAAGCAGATTGGACACATTAAAGAGTGATTTAAATGAGAATGAACTTAGTTTTAGAACTTTTAGATATTCCAGGACAATTGGTTTCTGTATTGGAACCTATTGGTGCTCTTGGTGCAAATTTAGTCACTGTTATCCATAAAAGGGAACTGAAAAATGAACAGGGTTTGGTTCCGGTTCATATCACAATTGAAGGTGAACGTGAAAATCTCTTCAATGTCATTGAAAGATTTGAAGAATTAGGATTCTCTATTGTTGAAATGGATGGTGTCGTTAAAAAAGAAATGATCAGTACCATATTATACGGTCACATTGTGGACCAGGATTTAAGGGACACCATGGATAGAATAAACGCATTAAAAGGTGTCGTTATTGTTGGTTTTGATATTAAACTGGATGGTGAGAAAGAATCCACTGCATTAATTAATATTGAAACAGATTATGGTATTAAACAAACTGTATTTGACAAGATTAAAGAAATTGCTGATGAAAAACAGCTACTTATGATTAATGAAGTTTAAGGGATTATTATGGATGAATGTAAAGTCATTATCATGGGATTCGGTGCAGTAGGTCAAGGTGTAGCCAATGCAATTTCCATGAAAAAGGATTTAATTAAAGAAAAAACAGGTGTAGCTGTTAAAATTGTTGCAGCTGCCGATTCATCTACATCTGCAATATCAGCCGACGGATTAGATGAAAAATTATTAGTACAAACAAAAGAAAAAGAAGGAAAATTATCTGCTTATCCTGAATTCGGAAGCGATAAATGTGGTGAAGACGTTTTAGATGCTGTTGAATATGATTGTCTTATAGAAGCAACTCCTACCAATATTGTTGATGCAGAACCAGCATTTTCACTAACTATGAAGGCTTTCGACCAAGGAAAAGATGTAGTAACTTCAAATAAAGGTCATTTAGCACTTAAATTCAAAGAAGTTGTAGGCGCCGCTGAAAAAGCAGGTGTGGAATTCAAATATGAAGCAAGTGTTGGAGGATCCATGCCAATAATCAACTTCGCTAAGGAAACCTTATCCTCATGCTCAATCAACTCAATCATCGGTATTCTAAACGGTACTACAAATTATATCCTCTCAAGAATGACTTCCGAAGGTACTGATTATGAAAGTACCCTTAGGGAATCACAGGAACTTGGAATAGCTGAAACAAATCCTACACAGGATGTTGAAGGTATTGATGCAGCATGCAAAACTGTTATTCTTGCAAATTCCATTTTAGGAATTGACGCCACATACAGTGATGTTGAAGTTCATGGTATTTCCAATATCAATTCAAAGGCAATTGAACTTGCTAAAAAAGATGATTATTTAATAAAACTTATTGCAGAAGTATCTCCAAATAATTTAAGGGTATCACCACGTTTGGTTAAAAAAGGAAGTTCCTATGATGTAAGCGGAACCTTGAATATGGCTACAATCAACACAGATTTAGCCGGAGATGTAACTGTAATGGGACTTGGAGCAGGATCTATTGAAACTGCTTCTGCGATGTTGACTGACTTAATTAGTATTTTAAAAAATAAAAACTAATTAATTTTTTTTTTACTTTTTTTGATAATATGAAATATGTAATTTTTATCCCTGATGGGTCTAGTGATTATCCTGTTGATGAATTAGACGGTAAAACTCCTCTTATGGTGGCAAAAACCCCAAATATTGATAAAATGGCTAAAGGAGGATTTGGAGGATTTACAAATAATGTTCCACAGCAATACACTCCAGGTTCTGATGTGGCCAATATGAGTATTTTCGGATACAATCCTGCTGATTACTATACTGGCCGTGGACCGCTTGAAGCAGGCAGTGAAGGAATACCAACAACACCTGAAGACGTAATATTCAGATGCAACACCATATTCAGTGAAGATGGAGAAATGGATGACTTCAATGCAGGTCACATCTCAACAGAAGAAGCTGATGAACTTATGAAAGGCCTAAACGAGTATTTCACTGAAAAATACCCTGATTTCAAAGGTAAATTCTATACTGGTGTAAGCTACAGACACTTGTTTATATATTCATGCGACAGCGTTGAAGATGCAGAAGTATTGTCCAGCATCAAAACAATGCCTCCTCATGACATTGCCGGTGAAAAATTGGTAGATAACTTATTTGGTGACTGTGAACTGGCTCATGAAATCCAACAGATAATGTTCGAATCCAGAGAATACCTCAAAGACCATGAAGTCAACCAGAAAAGAGAAATTCCTGCAAATATGGTATGGCTATGGGGACAGGGAGTCACACCAAGCTTACCTAACTTTGAGGAAACCTACGGAATCACCGCTTCAGTCATAACCGGTGTTGACCTACTTAAAGGAATAGGTAACTTTGCAGGAATGAATATAGTTAATGTTCCTGGAGCTACAGGATATTTTGATACTGACTATGAAGCAAAAGGAAAATATGGAATCGAAGCATTGAAAGAAACAGACTTATTATTAATTCATATCGAGGCACCTGATGAAGCAGGCCATGCTCAAAACGTTGAAGAGAAAGTCAAAGCTATTGAAAGAATTGATGAATTCATCGTTGGACCAATCATTGAAAGCCTGCAGGGTCAGGACTTCAGAGCGGCAATATTGCCTGACCATCCAACTCCAATAAGTGTTGGAACCCATACAAGGGACGATGTGCCTTTAGTAATATATGATTCAGCACGCGAAGGTGACGATTGCGAATCATTTGATGAAGAAGGAGTTAAAAAAGGTTCACTTGAAACCAAGAAAGGCCATTTCTTGATTCAAAGATTAATTTCAGGAGAGTTTTAGATGAAAGTATTGTTAGTTAACGGAAGTCCACATAAGGAAGGATGTACATATACTGCACTATCTGAAGTGGAAAAAACATTAAATGAAGCAGACATTGAAACCGAAATCTTTTGGATAAGAACAAAACCGATTATCGGATGTACTGCATGCATGAAATGTCAGGAAAAAGGAGAATGCACATTTGACAATGATGTCGTAAATGAATTTGTTAAAAAGGCTTATGATGCTGACGGATTCATATTCGGATCACCTGTTTACTATGCAGGTGCAACTGGTGCTGTAACTTCATTTTTAGACAGGGCATTTTATTCAAATTCCCAGGGTACTGGTCTTGAAGCATTCAAACACAAACCTGCTTCAGTTGTTTGCTCTGCAAGAAGAGGTGGAACAACTGCAACTTACGATCAGTTAAATAAATATTTGGGAATTAGCCAAATGCCTATTGTTTCATCATTTTACTGGAATATGGTCCATGGAAACACCCCCGAAGAGGTCATGCAGGACTTGGAAGGTCTTGCAACAATGAGACAGCTTGGAAGAAACATGGCATTTTTCCTGAAATGTATTGAAGCAGGTAAAAAAGAAGGACTGGTTCCTGAAGAAGAACCAAAAATAGCTACTAACTTCATAAGATAATATTATGAATATCTTTAAAACTCCTGAAGGTTATTTATATTCAAATAAGGCATTGCTCTACTTATTCATTCCGCTATTGGTGGAGTATGCTTTAGAATTTTTTGTTGGACTAGCTGATTCAATCATGGTTGCATCATTGGGTGAGGCTGCAATTTCAGGAGTTTCCTTAGTCGATTTTTTAATGCAACTTCTTATTTTTTCTTTTTCAGCTCTTGCAACGGGAGGAGCTGTTGTAGCGGGACAATATTTAGGTGATAAACAAGTCGAAAAAGCACAGAATTCAGCCACACAGCTTGTCTGGTTTTCCACTATTTTATCAACAATATTGATGATTGCCGTCATTATTTTAAGACAGTTTCTAATAGGTTTGCTGTTCGGTCAAATTGAGGCTGACGTATGGCATAATGCAGATATGTATCTCTATATTGTAGCCATATCAATTCCGTTTATAGCTATTTACAATGCGGGAGCAGCAATTTTTAGAACAACAAACGACGCATTTCTTCCAATGAAAATCATGCTTGTTTGTGATGTTCTAAATGTCATAGGCAATGCATTTTGCATTTACTATCTTGGATGGGATGTTAGGGGTGTGGCAATTCCAACTGTAATTTCAAGGGTTCTTGCGGCACTCGCTGTTCTTTATTTTGTTTTGGATGAAAACTATAAACTGCATATTAAAAGGACTTTAAAACATAGATTTGATACAAAAATTTTAAGGAAAGTTTTGCAGGTCGGTATTCCATATGGTATTGAAAACGGCCTGTTTCAGCTTGGAAGAGTATTGATTTTAAGTCTGGTTTCAACATTCGGAACTATGGCAATCGCTGCAAATTCCGTTGGTTATGCAATAGGAATATTTTCAGTTCTGCCGGGTTTTGCAATTAATTTAGGCTTAACTGCCATTATTTCAAGATGTGTTGGAGCAAATGATTATGAACAGGCAAGGTATTACAACAAAAAATGTCTGATAATCGTGATAGTTTCACATGTCGTAATCAATCTGGTTATTTTTGCAATTTTGCCTCTTGTTTTGGGAATTTACAACCTGTCTTCTCAAACTGCACAGATGGCAACTGAAATGATAATCTGGCACGGTATTTTTGCAATAATCATCTGGCCGTTATCTTTCACAGTGCCTGCAACATTCAGAGGAGCGGGAGATTCAAAAACTGTAATGTACATCAGTTTAATTGTTATGTTTACCTGCAGGATTGCATTGTCTTATGTTATAGCCGACTGGATGGGAATTGGAGTATTCGGAACATGGATTGCAATGTTTATAGACTGGTATGTAAGAGCCGCAATCTATATCTACAGGTACTTCTCAAATAAATGGACAGAATACAGGGTGGTTTGATGAGCGAAATTGTTTTTAGAAATATTCACGAATTCGAAAAGGAGGACTTGAAAGATTTGTTTTAATCTGACAGATTAATGGACTTGGGTGTTAATATGGTTTTGTTTAGAGGAGACATTAAGTGTAAAAGCTTACAGAGACGTACTTCAATCAGTGTAATTTTGCCTGCGGACAATATTCATTTCCTGCAGGATAGGGAAGAGATAGTTCCGCAGCCCTACAAAACATTGTATCTGCTTCATGGCCTCTACGGCAGCGATGACATATTCCTGGCAAACACTTCCATTCAGAAATTTGCAGAGGACAACGGAATAGCTATTGTAATACCATGCGGCGAGAACAGCTTCTATGTGGATAATCCAAAGGCACATGCATATTACGGAGAATATGTCGGCCAGGAACTATTGGATATTACAAGAAACATATTCCCTTTATCCCACAAAAGGGAGGACACATTCATTGCGGGCTTTTCAATGGGAGGTTATGGAGCAATCAGAAACGGTTTGAAATACAGTGAAAACTTCTCAAAAATAGGAATGATTTCAGCTGCACTGATAACTGACGATATAGTTTATTTGAATGATGATGATAATGTATTGAGGTCAAGGGATTTTTATGAATCAGTTTTTGGAAACTTGAATGAATTGAAAGGTTCGGATATGGATCCCAAAGCCCTACTCGAAACATGCGATGATGTTCCGGATATTTTCATGGCATGCGGGGTGGATGACTTTTTATATGGTAAAAATGTTGAGTTTCATGAGTTTTTAAAGTCAAGAAATGTTAATGCGGAATTTATGGAATCTCCAGGTGAGCATACCTGGGAATTCTGTGATGAACATATAAAAGAATTCATTAAACGTGCGGTTGGAGAGTGATGATATGGTAAAATTATGTCCTAATTGTGGCAGCACATTAACTGAGGTAGGCGGAGGTTATATGTGCCGTGAATGTGGCAGGGGAATGTTTAGAGATGATGAGGTCATAACTCCGAAATGTCCAAGCTGCGGTGAGGAATTGAGTGATTTGTCAGGTTCATTTTTTTGCTATAGCTGTTCAAGGTCAGTTAGTAAGGATGACGCACTCAGCGGAAGCAGTTCCAGCTATGATGATTATGAAGTTGATGAACCTGATTATGATTCCATGATTGATAATGGTGATGAAATTTGTCTTAACTGCACATACTGGTCCACAAGTCCTTATGGAGCTTCCTACGGAATGGTGTGCAGAAGAGGTTATCCGACTGACGGTCCGGGAGATTCCTGCAGTGGATTTGTAAAGTCAACCCATTTTGCAAGCTATGGTGATAACGGTCAGTATCAGTTCAATGAAACCGACAGGGACATTTCAAATAAATTATATCACTGGAAACACAATAGGTAAGGTCATTTATAAAGGGACTAGAATTTTTATATATTAGTATAAACTAAAATTATAATTGTATTAATTTGATGGAGAGGATTTTTCTGACAAAGTATATTATTATAACTGGTGGGGTAGTTAGTTCCATAGGTAAGGGTATTACTTCTGCATCTATGGGTAGGATTTTAAGATCTTACGGTTTAAAAGTTTCAGCTATTAAAATAGACCCGTATTTAAACTGGGATTCTGGAACACTCAATCCATATCAACATGGTGAAGTATTCGTGACTCATGATGGAATGGAAACCGATTTGGATCTTGGTCACTATGAAAGATTTTTAGATGTTGAACTTGATGGAATGGCTAACATTACAACTGGTAAAGTTTATGAATCTGTAATCGCTAAAGAAAGAGAAGGCGGATACTTAGGTGAATGTGTACAGGTTATTCCGCACATTACCAACCGTATAAAAGAAATGATCAGGGCCAACTCTGAAAGCGCAGATTATGATGTTGTTTTGGTTGAACTTGGTGGTACTGTTGGAGATATTGAAAGTCAACCTTTCCTCGAAGCTTTAAGGCAACTTAGAAATGAAGAAGGACGTGAAAACGTCATGTTCGTCCATGTTACATTTATTCCCTACCTAAATGCAGCTGGAGAATTCAAAACAAAACCAACCCAACATTCAACTAAGGAATTAAGAAGTGTCGGAATAAATCCTGATGTTATTGTATGCAGATCACAGGTCCACATTGATGATGCACTGCTTGGAAAAGTAGCTCATTTCTGTGACGTGGACGTTAATGCAGTAGTAAATACTCCTGATGCAGGCACAATCTATGAAGTGCCTTTAGTTTTAGAAGATAAAAATATTGGTGAGTTAATCGTCAATAGAATTGGTTTAGATGTTGATCCTGATTCATCCAAGCTTGATGAATGGAGGGAAATAGTCAAATCACTCAGAATAACTGACCCTGAAGTCACTATAGGTATCGTCGGAAAATATGTGGAGCTTGAAGATTCCTACATAAGTATCCGTGAATCATTGCTTCATGCAGCTGCAAGCATAGGCGTTAAAGCCAACATCAGATATTTGAGTTCTGACGTTGAAGAGCTTGACCAAAAAGCATTAAGCGAATTTGACGGTATACTGATTCCTGGCGGTTTCGGAGAACGTGGTTTCGAAGGCAAATTGGATGCTGTAGATTATGCAATTGAAAA
This sequence comes from Methanobrevibacter sp., assembly GCF_015062935.1. Classification (NCBI taxonomy): domain Archaea; kingdom Methanobacteriati; phylum Methanobacteriota; class Methanobacteria; order Methanobacteriales; family Methanobacteriaceae; genus Methanobrevibacter; species Methanobrevibacter sp. The sequence goes on from NZ_SUTM01000006.1 coordinate 26,451, forward strand.
CAATGTGCCTTTATTCGGAATTTGTCTTGGAATGCAGTCCATGGTGACTCAATTTGCTCGTAGAAACGGTTATCCTAATGCAAACAGTTCTGAATTTGATGACAATTTGGAATTCCCTGTTATTGATATGATGGAAGAGCAAAAGAAAATCAAAAACATGGGTGGAACCATGCGTTTGGGTTCATATGACTGCAGCATCATTGAAGGAACTAAAACTTTTGATGCATATGGTGAAACTGAAATCGAAGAACGTCATAGACACAGATATGAATTCAACAATGATTTCAGACAGGATTTGCAGGATAAAGGTTTAATAATTTCAGGTACAAGTCCTGATGACTTTTTAGTTGAAATTGTTGAATTCCCAAATCATCCATGGGCTATTGGTTGTCAGTTCCATCCGGAATTTAAATCCAGACCAAATAGGCCTCATCCATTATTCAAATCATTTTTAGAAGCTATTTATGAGTTTTCTAAAAATTAATTTTTTTCTATTTTTACACAATTTTATATTTTTAAAGCAATTTAACGAGATTAATTTCTATCTAATTAATATTCTAGTTAGTTTAATCTATAACTATGAATTATAGTGCAGTATTTTTTATTCAAATTATCGTAACGATTTTATTTTCTATTCTGGCGTCAATTTATGATGTTCGTAAGGGTTTTGTTCCGGACAGGTTAAACCATCTGCTGATATTTTTCGGTCTTGCATCGAATTTGGCATTGACATTTCTGACAGGTAATGTTAAATTCATTTTAGCTTCATTTATTTCGATGGTTATGACTTATGTAATAGCTTATATGTTATGGCAATTGCATATGTGGGGTGGTGGTGATGTAAAATTATTTACTTCAATTGCTACAGTTATACCATTAGGGTTAAATGGGGAGATTTTCAATATTTTTCCGTTACTGTCAATTTATCCCTTTGCATTCACAGTCATAGTCAACAGCATTCTGGTGTCATTTCCGTTTCTGGTCATATTCACAACCCATTTAATCTTTAAGAATAATCTGGTCAGGAGAAACGTTGACCTGCTGGTAAATGTCTTCAACTATCAATCCTTAAGGACTTTGATAAAATCAACACTCAACAAAACAGTCAAAATAAAAGACCTCGAGGAAGGAATGATTGTAAACAAATACGGTTTCAATGATAATCATATAAGAGAACTCATTGATGAATCGGACGGGAATTTAAAGGTTTATAAAAGTAAAAATGATGATTTCAGATATTACTTTAAATCTAAAAGTGCAGGGGGACTGACTTCAGATGATGTAAGCCTCCTAAAGGTAATGTGCCTTCAAAAATTTATTTCAGATTCAGTGTGCATAAAAATTTCATTTCCTTTCACTCCGGCAATTTTATTTGGTCTGCTTATTGCATTAAGTTACGGGGATTTGATGATGTTGATTACAAAGAATTTTGTTTTGGTGATTTGATGATTAAGGAGGATAGAGCCCAGGTTTCACTTGAATACATGCTGATATTGGCGGTGTCATTAATAATTCTGGTTGCCTTTACGATGCCCCTTTTAAATGAGGTGATGTCAAACACATTCGATGTAAGCGATTCTTTAAATACAAAATCCGATATATCAGCTATAGCCCAATCTATCAAGAAAGTTTATGGCGAAGGCGAAGGATCAAGGCAGACAATAACGATTGACGTAAAAAAGCCTGTAAAGATTGATATTTCAAATAATCAGATTTCATCAAAAATCAAGCTGAACAACAACAAGTATAAGGTAATAAAAATTAATGTTAAATCCAAACTGAAAACAACTGCCCTTAAGCTTGACGAGGGAAAAAATTCCATGGTGGTTGAATGGCCTGTAGGTGAAGAGAATATGATATTGTATGCAATATGACATAATCGATATACAAAGTTATTTAACTACTTAATTTCAATATTTAAATTATAGTAGATAAATGGCGTGTGAATTTATGGATATTGTAATTGCATTAATATATATCGTTTTGTTTATTATAATGATGATATTCGTTTTTTCCATAGGTATGATTAGAAACTATATGCCTAAACGTGAAATTGTTTTAGTGCTTGTAGTTGCATTTTTAATTGGTGCCATTGGCGGTGCATTCTTTTTGGAGCCCATATATGAAGAACTGCCACAAATGATGAGTACCGTTGAAAAGAACGTACCTGGAAATGAAGAAACAATGTATCTTGATTTGTCATCTTCTATAAACATGAACGAGTTAAACGACAATTTGTCAAAAACTGAAGGTTTTGTTTCACTTAAGGAAACGGCCATTACGATTCCTCTTTGGAAACTGAATGATAAGGAAGTAGAATATTTCAATTATGTTTTAAAAAATATTGATTCCCATTTCAAAAACTATAATGTAACCAAAGACGGAAAACTTCAAATCGAACTTGAAGATAACTATTCTTCTTACGATGCTTTAAAATCATTCTCTGATTGGTATAAATTAGTTTATGGTGGATCCATTTCTTATGCTCAAGTTCATGCAGAACTGGTTGTATCATCATCATCCATAGAAGATTTCCAAAAAATCCTGCTTGATTATGGTGTAGTTCCTAGCAAAATGGAAGGGCCGGTTCAAAGCACTATTAATGACACTAACACTTCAATGCTTCCTAGCACTCATTTTGTTTTGATTACAGGGGCAGTAGGTGTAGTAGTTGCTTTGCTTGGAATCTATTATGATTCATTCGGAGTTTTCTCCAGAAGATTTAGAAGGTTTATGCGCGAAAAACGTAAAAGGTAATATCTTATGAAAGCTTGTGTATTGTTTTCTGGAGGTAAGGATAGTACAATGGCACTGTACTATGCCCTAAAGGAGAAAGAAGATGTCAAATATCTTCTTTCCATGAAATCTCGAAATTCGGAATCATACATGTTTCACGTGCCGAATATTCATGTAACTGATTTGCTTGCAGAAGCGCTTGATATTCCAATAATGTCTGTTGAAACTGATGGAATTAAGGAAGAGGAACTTGAAGATTTAAGGCATGCATTTGAAAACCTTAAAGGTTTGGGCGTGGAATGTATATACACAGGTGCACTTTACTCCCAATATCAGAAATCCAGAATCGAAAAGCTTGGAAGTGAAGTGGGACTTGAAATCATTTCCCCATATTGGCATGTTGATGAACTGGAATACATGAGAGAAATTGTGTCATTAGGTTTTAAAATTATCATCAGCGGAGTTGCCGCCTGGGGATTGGACGAATCATGGCTTGGAAGAGTAATTGATGATGAAGCTATTGATGAGCTTGTAAAATTGAATGAAAAATACTATGTCGATATAGCCTTTGAAGGCGGTGAGGCAGAAACATTGGCTATTGACGGACCTATTTTTAAAAAGAAAGTTAAGATTTTAAAAGATAAAAAAGAGTGGCATCGTGACAGTGGTGTTTATATTATTGAAGATGCCGTTTTGGAAGAAAAATGAGGCTATAAACCCATTTCTTCGAAAAATTCATTGATTTTTTCAGCATAGCTTTCTATATCGCTTTCGTTAATGATGATTCTGTCAGACTGTGAAATGACTTCTCCAATACCAAAGCCAAGTTCGGTTTTATCTCTTTTGTGGAAGCCTTCATAATCCTGGGAGTCATCTTCCCTGTTTCTGATTTTTAATCTTTCAAAGCGTAGCTTATCGTTTGCAAATATTGAAAGTATAAAGAAATCATCGAAGTTTTCCTTAAACATTTCAACTTCACGGGGGCTTCTTATTCCTTCAATTAAGATAAAACTGTTTTCATCTTCGTCTATTAGTTTTTTGATTTTTTTAATTGTCAACTCTGAAACAATATCGTCGCCGAATTCCTTTCTTAAATTGACGGCGGTTTCTTTTGTACTTTCTCCTCTTTTTTTAGCTTCTTCACGGATAATGTCACCCATGCTTATTATAATCGCACCTTTTTCACTTGCAATTTCAGAAACTAAAGCTTTTCCTGAGCCCGGTAGGCCTGATATTCCCATTATTTGCATTTACAATCCTCTTTTAATATGTTCTATTGACTCTTTAAGATTTTCATTATTATCAAATTCGTTTACCATTTCGACTAAAACATCTCTATTTTGTGTTTTCAAATCTTGTGCTATTTTTGTCATGAATGGAATTGCACGGACAATATTGTCCATTATTGAAACATCAGACATTTTTGAAGTTCTAGAAAGCGGATTCAAGTCGATTGTAAGTATGTTTTTTCCACTTTTTTTGAGTATTTCGGCACGATCTCCATCTTCAAGAGGAATCAATATAGTGTCTGCTGTGTAAATTCCGGTCTTGCTGGCGGATGCACGATTATTTGGAATATCATTCAGATATTCGATGTCATCATCCAGTGAACCTAAAATTTCCGGATATCCATGATCTTTGTATAATTTGGTAAGTAGTCTTACTCTTTCATCTGTTCTGTAAAATAGATTTATTTCTATTTTTGCATTAATAGCTTTCGCCAATTCAATTATTTCATCGATAGCCAAAGCTGTTGCATTTCCATTTACTGATATGACTGGATTATTTGATAAAAGTAATGCTGCAACGGCAACATACATTGCCCTTTTTGCAGGGTAAACTGTCTGTTCACCAATTATGTAATCAAAAGCCTCTCCTCTTCCATGCGCAATCATGGCGGTGTCTGCCAAATATCCTTTTTCAAAGGCTTTTGCTATTTTATCTCTTAGAAGTAAGGATTCGTAACGAGGGTGTGATTTTGGTATCATTTTCAATCTCCTATTTTAAATCAATATTCATTTGAGCTAAATATCCTAAAAATGTTGTAATTAGTAATGTTAATATTAACATTGATGTAAGGTGTAATGTGTAATCTACAAAAATTAAGTTTTGTTTATGTGGGTATATAAAAAAAGCATAATCTAGTATGAAATCAACTACAATGAAAATAACTCCTGCCAAAAATCCTTCCACAACTTCATTTGAATTGATATTTCTAATGTATAATATTCCAAAGAATCCTGTAACGATTATTATGATGATAGGAACTGAAATATTCATGTTAGGTAAGTTGTCTGAAAAAAGAGGGTTTACCAATGTTGATAGGATATAGGTTAATGCCCATATTAAAATTCCATAAATTATTGCTAGTTTTAATTTCATGTTCAAACCTTAATCTTTCTAATAATAAGTTTGTTTGAAAATCTTATAAATTTTTCTAAATATCGAAGTTTTTCAAAAAGAGTAAATTGAATAGTTAGGTAGCTTTTATTTTTGCTACCTAACAACTTGTTTTTACAAGCTTTTAGAGAAATGAATTTTAAAATTTGGCTGTTTAATCTATCTCTCAGCTACATTGTAGCCAAATTAATATATGTTTTTATACTATATAAGTTTATTTGTATTTTATAAAAATTCAATTTAACTTTATAAAAAAGTTATATATAATTTGATTAATAAAAATAAAACTGAATGACTGGATACGATGAACATGAAAATTATCTAAGAAAAGTTTTTTCAAACTCAATTTCCTCATCAAACCCATCTGAGGAAGCTAAAAAAGCTGCAAGAAAATTGTCACCTTCCTATTTTGAAGATTATAAACAGCAACTGCTGAGAAAATGGGACGGCAAAAAACTTGAAGACATTGAAAACTCAAAGGTTATATCAACATCATATGGGGATACCTTAAAAATCACCCAAAAGGAAAAGATAGACTTCAACCTTCAAGACAACTATTTTAAAGACCAGATCAATTCCAATCTAAAACTGCTTCCAAAAATCGGCCTTAAAACAGAACAGAATCTTAAGGACAAAGGATATGACACAATAGAATCCTTGAAAACTCATGACCGCTATGCAGACCGTGCAAATAAATTTTGCCAGCAGATTGAGGATTTGTCATATGGGGAAATAATAGAACTGTTGGACAATAACCGCTACAGCAAAAAATGCAGGGACAATATAATCAAGTCCATAAGTCTGACAGATAAGGAAAATTTCAAATTCATGGATATCGAAACTTTAGGCCTTTCAAATGTTCCAATAATTCTTATAGGCGTTGCAGAAATTAAAAAAGATAAAATAATTTCATCACAATATTTCTTAAGGCAAATCTATGAAGAACCTGCAGTCATTGAAGCTTACATGTCACATCTGGATGAAGACTCTGTTCATGTGACTTTCAACGGAAAAAGCTTTGATGTGCCTTATATACGAAACAGGTGTCTGTCAAACAGGATAAATGTTAATCTAAGACTGCCGCACCTGGATTTAATGTATTTTGCCAAAAATTTATGGGGTAACCAGCTGCCGAACTGTCAGCTTCAAACAATTGAAAGGGAACTTTTTGGAATCGAAAGGGAAGGTGATGTTCCGGGACAATTCATTCCTGGATATTATAGGGATTATCTTGACCATGAAAACATCGGCCCTATAGTTCCTATTATAGAACATAATCGTCAGGATATTGTATCATTAGCAAGTTTTCTAGAGAAAATGTATGAGGATGTAAATTAAAATGGGATTTTTAGACAGATTCAAAAGCAAAGAACCAAAAAAACAGAAAGCCGTCATGCCGGATGACAGTGAAATAGATGAAGAACAGTTAGCTTTAAAAGAAATAGCTATAAACAGTAAAGACAGAAATCAGCGTGCCATTGCCGCAGACAACATCACAGACCAGTATGTTGCACTTGATATTGCAAAAAATGTTAAGGACAGAGCCATCAGATTAATTGCAGCAAACAAGATAAAAGATGAAAAACTTCTTTGGGATGCTGCTGAAAACTCTAAATTTTATGACGTAAGAAGCTTTGCCTATGAAAGGCTAGGCGAAAACAACAAATCCATTTCTGAAATTGTTAAAAACACAAAGAAAAACAAGAACGTTGATGAAATATTTGAAAAGATAGTTGATGAGGAAACTCTCGAAGACATAGCAATTAATGCAATAGATAAAAATTACAGAAGACTGTCACTTGAAAAAATAGAAAGTCCTGAAATATTATACGATCTGGTTTTTAAGGCAGGGGATTCATCAATTAGAAAAAATGCCATAAACAAGGAATCATTTGTAAGTGAAGATATTCTTCAAAAGGTAGTTATGCAAGACAAGGATGAAGGAGTAAAGATAGCTGCCGTTAAAAAAATCAGAAATGAGGAAAACCTTGCAAAAATCGCAATAAACGAGGATAATGCAAAAATAAGGTCACTTATATTTTCAAAAATTGACAATGTAGGATTACTGAAAAATATTGCACTGGACTCTGAAAAATCTGACGTTCGTTTGGATATTGTAAACAAATTGGATGATGAAGAATTGCTGACTCAAATTGCTTTAAATGACACTGATAAAATTGTAAGAAGCGAAGCTGCCAAAAAAATCAGTGATGAGGAAGTTCTGCTAAAGATAATTAAAAATGATGATGACAGGTTTGTAAGACAAATTGCTGTTAAAAACATTACAAACCCTCAGGAATTGCTCAACATAGCATTGAATGACGATGACCAGTTTGTAAGAAATCATGCACTGTCAAATCCTGCGCTGAGTGATGAAAAGGATTTCAAATTCATTGCAATTAATACAACTCATGAGGAAGTTGCCGCCCAGGCAATGGAACACATTACGGATGAAAACAATTTCATTGACATACTGAAAAATGCCAAATTGAGTTCTGTTAGAAAATCCACATTGGATAACATTAACGATTTGGAAACCTTAATCAGAATAGTTTTAGCTAATGAAGATGAAGAATTTTCACTTAAGGCTCTAAATAAGATTAAAGTAGAAAAATGTTTAATTAAGATATATGGGCAGGGAATATCTGAAAATATTTCAGTAAGGGCAGTTTCATTAATTAAGGACCAAAAGGAACTGACAAAAATAGCTCAAAATGACGACTCATGGAGAGTTCGTGAAGCGGCATGTAAAAAAATAGTAAGTAAAAAAGTTTTAAAAGACATATCCATTTCAGACGATAATGAATATGTCAGAGCTGTGGCCAAAAAGAGAATGAAACTATAAATAGAATTCAGGATCTTTTCTTTCACTGTTTGCTTTTTCAAATTCTGGTTTTTTAGCTTCAAATGCATCTCCTGTAAACATTCTTGCATCTTCAGGGCAAATGTGAATACATGCAGTACATCTGGAACATAAATCCAAATCAGTATCTACAGGATCATCATCCGGAATGGCATTTTCAGGACAAATTGACACACAGTCATAACAGAATGCACAGGCCATATCGTCACAGCTTACGACAAATGGAAGCTGTTTATAATCGGTATAAGGTCTGTTTCCAGGAATTTCAGAGGTTAAGCTTTCGCCGGATTCTATTTTTTCGATACATTTTTGGGCAAATTCATTGATTTTTTCTATATCTGATGAATCAGGCCTTCCCTGAGCCACGCCGCTGAAAATTGAATGATGACTGACTGTAGAGGCAGCTGCAATTACATTGAAGTTATTTTCTTTAAGCAAATCAACTAATTCTAAAAGTGCATCACTAACATGTGCATTTCCATAGTTTACAACAGCTATTGCAGGTGTATTGTCTCCCTTGATTTTTTCAAGTCTTTTTCTGGCTGTTTTTGGAATTCTTCCGGCAAAAACAGGCATACCTACAATTGCAATGTCATCACTTGCAAACACTTTTTCAGAGTTGAAATTTAATAAGTCAAAAATCTCCTTTTTTTCATTAAAATTGTTTGAAATTTCTTCAACTACTTTTTTTGTAGTGGAAGATGGACTAAAATATATTTTTTCTACATTTGACATACTCTCACCTTGATTTAATAATTGTTTTCAAAGCATTTAAATTTTTACCTAATAACATAAATTTTTATTAATGGGGATAATTTAATATTAAATTAAAACAAAAAATTATTTGGTGATACGATGGAATTAATGAGAGAGCTATCTTTAGCACCAGGAGTTTCTGGTTCAGAAGAAGAAATAGCTAAAATTATTACACGTGAATTAGAAGATGTAGCTGATAAAATCGAAACTGACAGCATGGGAAACTTAATTGCTACCAAAAAAGGTGAAAAGAAAGCACCTACAGTAATGCTTGCTTCCCACATGGACGAAATAGGTCTCATGGTCAGATACATTGATGATAATGGATTTATTAACTTTTCAACAATCGGTGGAATTAATGATCAGATGTTAATGAATCAGACAGTAACAATTCATTCTTCTGTTGGGGAAGATGTTGTTGGTGTTATAGGTTCAAAACCACCTCATGTAACAACCCCTGAAGAAAGAAACAAGGTTGTTAAAGCTAAAGACATGTTCATTGATATTGGAGCAAAAGACAAGGAAGAAGCAGAAAAAATGGTCAGAGTCGGAGACAAAATGACCTTCAATGCTTTATTCGAAGAATATCCTAACAACAGAATCATGGGTAAGGCTTTAGACAATCGTGTTGGCTGTTATGTAATGATGGAAGTTCTAAAAAGAGTTGAAACCAGAGCAACTGTTTATGGTGTAGGTACTGTTCAGGAAGAAGTGGGTCTTAAAGGTGCAAAAACTTCCGCATTCAAATTAAACCCTGACCTTGCAATTGCACTTGATGTGACATTGTCCGGTGACCATCCTGGAATCAAACCTGATGAAGCGCCTGTTGTGATGGGTAAAGGTCCGGCTATTATCTTGGCAGATGCTAGCGGTAGAGGAATTCTAACACAGCAATCAGTTAAGGACATGCTTATTGAAGCCGGTGATGAAAACGATATTCCATACCAACTGGAAGTAAGTGACGGTGGAACAACCGACGGAACTGCAATTCACTTAACCCGTGAAGGAATCCCAACTGGTGTTTTATCTGTTCCTACTCGTTATATACATACTCCTGTAAGTGTATGTAGTATGGATGATATTGAATCAACCATTCAATTAATTACAGCAGCTATAAACAAATTATAGCTACTTTTTTTAATTTTTTTTTTAAAAATAATTTTTTAACAGGCTATTTAAACCTGTCGTCTGATTTTTGTGATTTGGCTTTCTGGTGTTTTGTTTCAAACCAACCGATTTTTAGCTTGTCAATGGTGTCTTCATACAATTGAGGAACATACGGTTTGATGTCTAAAAGTGGTGTTCCGTCTAAAATGTCCACATTTTCAATGTATACAATATTATCTTTAACGTCTGTGACTTTTACAACACTCATTCCAATTCTGTTTGGTCTTTTCGGGGATCTTGTTGCAAAAACACCGTGAGTGTTATTGTCCATGAATGGTTTTACTTCAAGCATATATCCATCAACTTTGTGGAGTAAATAAATTAGGTGGATATGGGAAAAACCGTCGAGGTCCTTAAGACCGTCAACAAATTTATCTTTAATTTCGATTGTTCCTTTAATTCCTTTTGCTCCTGTTGGCTGAATTGGCATTCCTTCAATTTCTTTGAATTCAGTATGGATTGTACCAATTGATTCTAATTCGATATTCATAATAATCATTTTCGTTTTTATAATATTAATATTGTTCTTATTTTTTGCAGGTTTTTTAAAAGTAAATGATTTTTTTTTTGACGGAAGATATTTTCTATAGGAACTCTTATTGAATTTCGATAGAATTTTAAATAGATACTTTAAATTTATTAAATATTATATTTTAGAATTATAAATCTATATTATTTTAAAAAATTAGTTTCAATATTTTTATTTATTAAATAAATTAATTATATTGATTTTATTTAAAATATTTTTTAAAATTATTGTCGATATGAAGTATTTTCAGTAATCGATTTAAAATTTATTTTTAGATGAAAAATCGAAACATTTATAAGTAATTCGATACAACATTACATTGTGAAATACATACTGATGTGAAAATCATACTTCAATATGTAATTCGAAATAAATTTTATAGGAGATAATAAAATGCAACTCAGTGCAAGAAATCAATTACAAGGAAAAATTACAAATGTCGAAAAAGGAACTGTTATGGCTAACATTAAAATTGAAGTAACTGAACCTAATACTATTACAGCTATTATTACTAAAGAGTCTGCTGAAAAATTAGGTTTAGCTGAAGGCGATGATGTAACCGCTGTTATTAAATCTACTGAAGTTATTATTGGTAAATAGATGGAGGGATCTTGGATGCAACTTAGTGCTAGAAATCAATTACAAGGTAAAATCACTGGTATTGAAAAAGGAACTGTTATGGCTAACATTAAAATTGAAGTAACTGAACCTAATACTATTACTGCAGTTATTACTAAAGAGTCTGCTGAAAAATTAGGTTTAGCTGAAGGCGATGACGTAACTGCTGTTATTAAATCTACTGAAGTAATTATAGGTAAATAATTACTTTCCTTTTTTTTCTTTAAACATATTTTTTGAATAAGGATTATCTCAATCCTTTTTCAGTATTTCATTATTTTTTAAAATTAGTTATTTTTTTTTTGGAAAAATTCAAAAATAAGTTAGGATTAGGATTTAATTCCTAAATTCCTAGTAAAATTAATGATTCTTAATATTTAACTTAAGATTAAAGTTTATCCTCCGGCAAGAATTGTTTTTGTGCCTTCTTCGGAAATTTCTTCTTTTTTAAATTCAACATCATATTTCACAGTTTCAATGACTTCTTTTAATGCGTCAAGGGTTTCTCCACGGTGAGCTCCAAGTACTGCAACTAAAAACAGCATGTCTCCTGTGTAAAATTCACCTATGTAGTGAACAACGGATATTTCATGAACGTTATATTTTATTTTTGCGTTTTCTACAATCTTTTCTATTTCGTTTTTGGTTTTTTCTTTGTCAGGTGTTGTTAATATTAACTTTTTCAAGTTCATATTTTCTTCTTTTCCACGAACTATTCCTTCAAAGGTAAAGATAGCTCCGGAATAATCGACTTTGTTTGATTTTTTCAACTCAGCGATTAAATCAGCTGTTGTAACTTTATCTTCTTTTGCTTCTATAACTCTTACAACCATAGTTTCATCTCCAATATAATTATAGGATATATTAATATAAATAACTATTGTTATATTTCACTAACTTCCTTAACTGATAAATTTTTGATTCTTCGAATACCGTTTATTTCTTCAATAACATCACATGTAGCTTTAGGAACAAGTTCCTGCCAATCTCCATCTTCAAGAATTCTTTTCCTGACTTCTGTACCGGACAGATGTAATCTGTCATAAAGCGGAGGTTGTCTGACTTCAAACCCTTCCTCTTCAAATAACTGTTTGACCAGAGGATTGCCTGAATAAACGATTGAAAATGGAGGAGTCATCATTTTGACATGGGACGGCCAGATTGCATTAAAATTAATGTCCTGCATCGGGATGATATAATATCTGCTGGGATCCACTCCGGCTTCGGCCAATGCCTGGCTCATCATGACAATTCTTTCACCAGCAGTAAACGGGTCTTTCTGCTCATGACTTAACTGTGCACTTCCAATTCCAATAATGATTTCATCGACTTCATCTAAAATCTTATTGATCACTTGCATGTGTCCATTATGAACTGGCTGCATTCTACCAATTAGTATTCCTCGAACTTTTTGCATTTTAATCACACATTAAGGATTTAATTCATCTAAACATTTAATTAATTTATCTGCAGTATTCTGTTTTTCACTTAGGCTGTTTGTAATTGATGTTTCAACCAAAATTGTATTGATTCCCTTGTTGGCTATGGGCTGGGTTACCTTTTCAGGACTTGTTCCTTCGGTAAAGTTAAAGTCAACAATGCCAATGTCTGCAGAAATCTTATCGATATATCTGTTTATTGCATCTGACCTGTTGGAAAGGCTAAACAGGAAGTTGGAATATTCGTATATCGGATCGATTTCATGAACATCAACAACAATAAACGGATTGTCCTTTTCAATATTTGGAACAACATACTTGTGGGCCAGGGATTCTCCGGCAGACCTTGTATCATCACGGGAAGTCAAATTGTCATTTGCCTTGATGTAATAGATAACATACTTCTTGGTGAGGTTTTTGTCACCGTTTTGTGAAGTAATGTTGTAAATGGTTTTATTGACTGCCTCATGAATTTCATGTTCTCTTGGATGGACGCCCAATATGATTCCTACGGTATCTTTTGACTGTGAATTTCCGGCTACAATCTTGTAAACAGCACCATCAGTATTATTTCCAATTTCAGTAATATTATAAACGCTATTTCGTTGATTTTCAGTTGCTATGAATATGAACGCCAAATTAACTAAAACAATTATGACCAAGATTAATAACACTATTTCATATTGTCTTTTTTTATTCATAAGTTTGAACCTTATTAATTTTATAATATACAAAACTTTTGTTTTTATTAATTAAAATACTTTTTTAATCAAAATAAAAGTTTATTAAAGACTTTTGATAAATTATTAAATGAAAAAATTATGGAGTTTTCGTAATGGATGATAAATATACAATAATCATTTTAGTGGTAATTGTTGCAATTATTGCAGTTGTAGGATATGCTTTTGCCACTGGAATGTTGAACGGAGACAATAACGGAAATATGCAAACCACTCCATTTAAAACTGACTTTATGGAAGGAAGTTTTGTTGGAAATGTAAGCTTAGAAAATGGAACTGAAAAATTCATGCATTCTTATGAGGATAAACAGCACAAAATCACATACAATATTTCAACTGTAGACAATTCAACTGCATTGATGGACATTTACTATCTTCAAGGAGTTGCAAACCCTGAAAAAAGATCATTCAACGGAGTCGATTGGAATATTTACTTTAACCAAGCAATTCAGGGAAACAACACTAATAATACAATGAATATTATTATTTGCCAACACCAAGGTGAAAAACAAGGATATCTGATTTATGCAATATTTGATGGAAAATCCGATGTGGATGCGTCTAATCAGATGTTTTCCCCAGCATATAAAGATTATATTGAGCCGTTGCTAAAGAGCATATCCCTAAAAGAAAGTAAGAATGTTCCAAAAATCTATGATGAATTCGGTCTTTCAGAAGATGAATTTGCTCAGCAAATGGAGTTAGTTCATCAGGTTAAAGCAGGAAATACTTCAGCTTTGCAGGGTTAAAATATGAAAATTACAGTTTTTCATGCAAATGAATGCGATAGAAAAAAATGCACTTCTATCAAAATGGAAAAGATGGGCAAATGCAGGTTAGTTTATGATATAAACCGAATACCTTCAGGAGCCATAGTTTTAAATCCATATGCAGAAAAAGCTGTATCCTATGAAGACTATAGATATGTTCATAGAAGAGGAATTGTGGGACTTGACTGCTCCTGGAATGAGGTGTCAAGTTCTAAAAAATTCTTTTCACTTTCAAAATATCACAGATCACTTCCTTTTTTAATAGCCACAAACCCTGTAAATTATGGAAAACCTTGCATATTGTCAACCGTCGAGGCTATTTCAGCAACACTATACATTACCCGCTTCAAGGATGAAGCACGTGATTTGATGAACGGTTTTAAATGGGGTCACACCTTTTTAGAGCTGAATCATGATCTGCTTGAAGCTTACAGTGAAGTTGATACTAGTGCTGAAGTTGTAAAAGTTCAAAATGAATTTTTAGAAGAGCACTGATTAAATTTTTAAAATTTTAATTTTTAAAATCATTGAATTAATTTTTTATTATTTTAATCAGGCCATATTCTGTTAATTTTACCTATTTTTACTAAACATTTAAATACTATTAAATTAAAATAATTAATTAATAGTTATGAAGAGCGAAAAATCGATTTTAATTCATAACAATTTTATTATTACTAAATTTTCATGATTATAGGAGGAGTTATTAATGGCAAGATTTGAAGTAGCAGAAAACAGAATGTTCAATGTAAAAATCTGCTTAAAATGTAATGCTCGTAACCCTGCTGGTGCAACTACTTGCAGAAAATGCGGTTACAAAGGTTTAAGATACAAAGCTAAAGAACCTAGAGCATAGATTCATTCTTTTTTATAATTTTCAAAAGCGAATTTTTTTTAGAGTTTATTTATAAACTCTTTTAAAAATTTGAATTTAATTTTAATTTACTCTTTTTTTTAACAATTAATTTAATATATCATTTTTAACAAATTTTATTTTATGAAAGACGTTGAGAAGTATATTCGCGATATATTAAAAACAAGAAAAATTCATTTTACATTAATTGATCCTGATGAACAGACACCAGAGGAAGCCTTAGAAATCGCTACTCAGGCTATTGAAGGTGGAACTGATGGAATTATGATTGGAGGTTCTACTGTCAACGGTGACGATGTTGATAATACCTGTAAAATATTGTCAGAAAACATTGCAGTTCCAATTATTATTTTCCCTGGAAATACAAGCAGTGTAAGTAAATATGCAGATGCTATTTTCTTCATGAGTTACATTAACTCCACTAATCAATACTGGATTAATGGTGCACAGTCCATTGCTGCACCTACTGTTAAAGCATCAGGCAGTGAGATTTTATCCATGGCATACATGGTTGCAGAACCTGGCGGAACCGTCGGGTGGGTTGGAGATGCAAAACTCGTACCTCGCAATAAACCGAAAATCCCTGCAGTATATGCTATGGCACATGAAATGTTCGGATTTAAATTCTTCTATCTTGAAGCAGGTTCCGGTGCAGATAAGCCTATACCTCCAGAAATGATTGCATACACTAAAAAAGCTACTGAAAACATGATAATTGTTGTTGGTGGTGGAATCCGTGATGCAAAAGCAGCTTACACAGCCGCAAAAGCAGGTGGTGACATCATAGTAACCGGTACTGTTGTGGAAGATACCGATGATGTTTTAGCTAAAATTCAAGAATTGACCGGAGCTATTAAAAAGGCTTCAATGGAGTAGTTATCAACTGCTCTCTCTAAATTTTTTTATAACCCCTTTAACATAATTAGAGTTAGGTAGATATTATGTTAAATTCACTGTATGAAAAGGCCATCGCTAAAAGAGGATTTATCCATGATATTGAATCAGAAACCAATCCTGAAGATTTATTGCAGGGAAGGTGGTTTGATAGGGATATCAAAGAAAGTTCTGATGATTTTATTATTGCAGCAGGAGACGGAAGTTTCAACAAAAAGAAATTTCTAACAACCAATTTCTGTGCTGTCGGTGCTGAATCCATAATTTATGATGGCGAAATAAAAAAGATAGATGACTCAGACATTTTTGATATAGGTCATGTTTCATTTTTAGATGAACTTTTGGGAAATTACATGGCAATATATGAGCTGAAATGTGCTTTAAGAGCCCTTAAGGAATATAATGTTGATTATTATATGTTCGACGGGTCCATCCTCGGAGACCTTCAGAATGCATTTCCAAGAGGTGCAAAATTGCCAAACAAGCTTAGAAACAATCTTGATGAATCTCTAAAAAATGAGTTTGAAAGAAGACTTCAAATAAACCGTTACGGTTTGTCATTTCCAGAAATTAGAGATTCGCTTAAACTGATGGAATTGCCAAGAAGTGAAAATTCAAATAAAATCGAGGAATATAACCTTCATCTTGCATCAATTGAAAAAATCATTCTTTTAAAAGAGATTCTGCAGTATAGAAAAAAGATAATTTCTATTTCAAAAACATCATCCGATAATTCATTGTTCCATTGGAATATTCCGGATATTGCATTTTTGGATAAGAACACTCAAAAGCAGGGAATTTCATTAATTAAAAATGATTTTAAAGTATATGAAAAAGCGGCTTTTCCTTATTTCAATGATTTTTTCAAGTCATTGACATTTACCATATTTTATGTGAGGCTGCAGGACAATAAAAATGTATTAAAAGTGGAATTGCCATACAGGGCATCCAATCAGGAAGTATTTAGGATTATAGAAAAAATCAATGTCTTATCAGTTCAGGGTTATCCGTATTTATTGAATAAGGCACACAATGATGTTGTAATTACAGATATGAATATTAGAGAATTGCTGAAAATAGCTAAAATTTATGAGACAACAAATAGGGAAGTGATGTCATGGTAGTTGGAATTTGCGTTGGGGAAACTTCACTAACAGAAGTAACTTTTATTTCAGACAAAATGCCTAAAGTGGGAGAATATGTTACAATAGAATATGATGGAAAACAAGTTTTGGGCATGATTGAAAACTTAATCAGAGGAAATGATGCTTTAAACGTGGACATTAATGATTTCAAGGCTATTCAAAAAATTTCAAAAATTGGTGTTGATGAAAACTACATCAGAGGGAAAGTTAAAATTCTCGGTGATGTCAATGATAACTTAAAGCTCCCTAGAACTCCTGTGCTTCCGGGAACTGAAATAAGACTGGCGGACAAGGACATTTTAAAGGAAATATTCAAAGTTAGAAATCCTCTTAAGTTAGGTACTCTTGTAAATCAGAGTGATGTGGAGGTTAATGTTGATGCAAATCCTATTTTATCAAGGCATTTGGCGATTCTTGCAATGACTGGTGCTGGAAAGTCCAATACAGTATCCGTTTTGATAGATCAGTTGCTCTCATATAGTGTGCCTGTATTTGTATTTGATATGCACGGCGAGTATAAGAATGCAACATTTCCAAACGGCAATGTTAATGTAATCAATCCCAAAATCAACCCTCACTATATGGAATTTCATGAAATTAAACGTCTGGTCAACATTCCTTCAAATGGTTATATCCAGGAAAGACATTTTAGAAGAGCTTTTAAGGAAGCTAAAACAATGCTCAGTGATGGAAGAGCCTCTTCAAATAACTTCCTGCAGATAATGTATGATATTCTGTATGAAAAGTCCTTGGAGGAAGGTTCAGACAAGCAGATTGTTGATGTTATGAACAAGATTGACGATTCAATGGACAGATATTCCAAACTTTTTGACAAGAATGCAAGCAATATCCTCTCAAATATCAAGGCAGGTTATGTTAATGTCCTTGATTTGAGTCAGGTTGACGAATTTGTAGCAAGCGTTCTTGTAAGTCATATATTGAGAAATTCACTTCAAAGGTCCAAAAATGCCGCACATAGTGATGATAAAAAGGCATTACTTGATAACTCAGTATTTTTCATTTTAGAGGAAGCTCATATTTTAGCTCCGAACAAAAGGGAATCCGACTCCAAAAGATGGATTCAGAGAGTTGCCCGTGAAGGACGTAAATTCGGTTTAGGATTATGTCTTGTCAGCCAATCTCCGAAAACAGTTGACCATGATGCATTGTCACAAATGAATAACATGATTATTTTAAGGTTGGTGGAACCTGAAGACCAAAGGCATGTTCAATCTGCAAGTGAAAGCCTGTCACAGGATCTTGTCAATCAGCTTCCTTCTTTAAATGTCGGTGAAGCTATCGTTTTAGGCTTGATGAGCAAAGTGCCTACTTTGGTGAAAATTGATGAGTTTAAAGGACGTCGCCATGGTGATGATATGGACATTGTCTCTCATTTTAAAGACATTAAAGAAAGGCAGGCAAAAGAGCTGGATGAGGCTGTTCAGGAAACTTTGGACATGGGCTATGATTATTAATCCAAATCAATATTGCAATGACTTTAAAATATTGTTGTAGGATTTTTAAACAATTTTATATACCATATTCTTCATAATATTAATTAAATCTGATTTGGAAGATTTTTTTCACTTTAAATACAATTTTACAAAGTGAAATGAATTTTCTAATGTTTGAATTATTATGGGGAGTATGGATATTATTTCAAGAATAATATTTTTTAGAATTGATTCTGAATTTGATTCTTTACCGGATATTATTTCAAATGTTTTTTCTTTTTAAATTGTATCCGGTTAACATTTGGAATCACTTTTGATTTCTTATCAAATGCTCTCTTAGCAAAATATTAAATATTACATAAAATATAGAATTATTTACTTAAATGCTGTGATAGTGTTTAAATTGGTTATATACAAAAAATTAAAAAAGGTAATATAATGAAATTTGCACATTTAGCAGATACTCATTTAGGTTATCGCCAATTTGGTTTAATTGAGCGTGAAAAAGACTTTTATGAAGTATTTGGAAAGGTTATAGACAAAATAATAGAAGAAGATGTAGACTTGGTAATACATAGCGGAGACTTATTTGAAACCGCAAAACCATCTCCAATGGCACTTTTAGAATTCCAGAAAGGACTGCTTAAATTAAAAGGCGCAGGAATTCCAATGTATGCAATTGCCGGAAATCATGATTCCGTGGTTCGCAGAGGTTCAATTCCACCTCAAGTAATTTTCAAAAAATTAGGATTAAAAGTAATCAGCCCTATTAATACCAATTACTTGCATGATGATGTTTTTATTGCAGGATTGCCTTATTATCCATCATCACAGTCCAAGGTTTTAAAATCCAAATTAGTGGAATTGTCTAAAAAGGCAGCCAGTCATGAAAAATCTATTTTAGTCTTGCACCAAGGAATTGATAAATACTTTGGTTATCAATATGAACTAGAGCTTGGTGACATTCCAGATAATTTCAATTATTATGCAATGGGACATATTCATAAATATGTATGTGATGACTTTGGTAATGGAAAATTAGTTTATCCGGGATCTAGTGAAGTCTGGAAAACCGATGAACTCAGAGATTATCAAGAAAATGGAAAAGGTTTTGTCGTTGTCGATTTAGACGGTCAAAAACCAACTGTCAAAAGAGTTAAAGTTGACATTTCACGTACATTCATTGAAAGGTCCCTTGATTACAATAATTTGGAAAGCGGAATTGCTGGAATAAAAGAAACTATTAAAGATTTTGATAAGCAGCCTATCTTGAATTTAACAATAAATAATGTTGAATCAGATACAGGTATTGTTTATGAGATGATTAACGAGGAACTCGGAGACCTGTCACTGATGATAAGACCTACATTCAACATGGCTGGTGAAGAACCTATTGATGTCATTATCACCAACAGCGAACGTGTAGGTCCGAAGGAATTGATTGTTAAGCAATTGGAAGGCTATGGAAATAGTGATGTGGATAAGTTAGCTCTTGATTTATATGACTACTTATCAAAAGATAATCTTGAAGATGCTCAGGAATTGATTGACCAGTTTTTCCAGGACAATTATAATTCAGTTGATGACGATGTAGAATTTGTCACTGAGAAAATTGAAAAAGAAGAATCCCCAATTGAGGAAGTTGAAGAAAAACCCTCTGAGGAAGAACCAAAAGATGTTCAGGTAACCTTTAGCAAGGAGGTTCAACAATGATTTTCAAAAAATTAAAATTAACAAATTTCAAATCACATCAAAACACAATAATTGGGTTTGATAAAGGAATCACTGTCATTGTTGGTGAAAATGGTGCAGGTAAATCAACCATTTTAGAAGCAATCAGTTTCGCATTATTCAAACAGCACACTGCAAAAAGAATTGATGACCTTGTTAGGAATAATGCAAATTTCATGTCTGTTGAACTCGAATTCACATCCAACGGTAAAGATTATAAAATTGTTCGTGAAAAGAAATCTAATTTGAAATCTTCAATCTATACCAAAACATCAAATGAAGGTGGATTTGTCCATATCTGTACTGGTGATAAGGAAGTCAGTGAAGAAATTCGCCAGATTTTAGACATTGACTCTGACTTGTTCCTAAATGCAATTTATATAAGGCAAGGTGAAATTGCCGAGCTTGTTGACAAAACACCTGCTGAGAAAAAGCAGCTGATTGCAAAACTCTTAGGTATAGATTCACTTGAAAAGTCATGGAAGAATTTATTGCCGTTCATTAACGACTATGAAAATCAGCTTTCAGAACTTAAAGGTAAACTGTACAACTCAAAAGATTTAAAAGATGAGTATGATATTAAAAAAGCCGAATTGGATTCCCTAAGAGATAAAGGCCATGAACTTGAAAGCCAACTTGAGGATGTAGCTGCATCATTAAAGGAAATATCCGAAAGTAAAAGGGACATGGAAAGAGAAAAGGAAATCCACGATACTCAAATTCACAACCTGGAAGTTGAACAGGCAAATCTGTCAAAATTAGAGGAAAGCAAACGTTCCCTTCAAGACAATCTTGATAAAATTAGAGATGCTGAAGAGAACATTTCAAGACTTGAGAAGTATGTTTCCAAACTTGACGTTTATCTTGACTTTGAAAAATCAGTTGTAAACATTCAGAACTTAAAAGCTGAAGAAAATCAAATATCCGATAAGTTGAATTCAATATCTCAACAAAAAGCAATTGTTGCAGATAAAAAAGCAGAGTATAATAAATTCATATCCTCTGAAGAAGAAATCACTAAGTTGGATAATAAGAAAGTCAAGTATGAAAAAGAACTGGCCGCAATGGCAAAACTTGAAAAAGACAAAAAAGAATTATTAAGGTCAATTGAAAAAGAAAGAAACAATATAGGAGACTTTTTCTCAAGGTCTAAAGATAAATTGGATAATTGCGGAATGTCTCAGGATGATCTGGCTGAAATTGATGATTTCAATCATCTTGAAAAAGCTACAAACAATTTCATTGATGAGATTAAACAAAAAATTGACGGTTTGTCAAATGACATAATTTCCAAAAATGAGGATATCGTTATTTTCAAACAGAACATCAAGTCTTCACAAAAACCGCTAGAAGATTTGGAAGGTGTTGACAACAAATGTCCTGTCTGTCAATCTGATATTGATTCCAAAAAGAAACTGCAGTTAATCCAACAATATGAAACCAGTATTGCAGACAACAGGAAATTAATTGCACAAAATGAAGAGGATGTAAAATTACTTGAAAGAAATAAGAAAAGTCTTGAAGAAAAGCTTGTTAAAATCACTGATTTATCTAAAGAAATCATTGAATACAAACAAAAATTCAATCATCTTCAAAAAGAAGTTTCTAAATTAAATAAAATTGATGAAGACTTGGAATCCAAAGAATTTATCAGCAATAAACTTGGTGAATTGATTCTTGTTATAGCTAATGTCAAATCTGAAAGAGAAGTTTATAAGGCTTCTTATGATGCATACAATAAAGCTAATGGTGCATTAGAAGTTTTAGGTGATGAAACTGAAGCTCAATATAAATTAAAACAGGTCAAAAATGAAATTGACAATCATGTTAAAAATATCAAATTGGCAATAGAACAAGATCCTCATTTAAGTGGAGACATCAGTGCCGCTGAGCTTAAAGACCGTATTGCTGATTTAAAACAGAAAAATGAGGAATATAATCAACTTAAAGGTTTTGTCAAAAATAAACAATCTTTAATGACACAAATTGATTCAGTCAAGGAAGATATTGGCGTCAGCATCAATCAAATAGACATTACCAAAAACAAAATTGCGGCTTCTGTCTATGATAAGGAAAAATATGAGCATATTGTCTATCGTTTTGAAATGTATGAAAGACAGCAAAACTCTTTCAACAATCAACTTTCAGAACTCAAAGGAAGAGCTCGTGAATCAATTTCTTATCTAAAAGATTTAAGAGAAAGAATTGAAACTGCTGATAAGTTCCAACAGGAATACAATGATGTTTCAGATTATATTAATCTGTTAAGTCATATCAGAAACCTGTACAGTAAGAACGGTATACAAAAAGATTTAAGAAGTATTTCAAAACCTTTAATCCAAAAATATACTAAAGAATTCTTCAATGAATTCAACTTTAATTATTCTGATCTTACATTGGATGATGAATATGATGTTACCGTTTATGGTCCTGAAGGGGAATCATCTATGAGTATGGTTAGTGGTGGTGAAAAAATAGCTATTGCACTTGCTCTAAGACTCGGTATCACTCAAGCAATGTCCAAAGGTGAATTGGATACCATCCTATTGGATGAACCAACTATTCACTTGGATAGTTCTAGAAAACATGAGCTTATTAATCTTTTGAAAGACATATCTGTCCTGCCTCAAATGATTATTGTAACTCATGAAAGTCAGCTGGAAAATGCAGCTGATAATTTAATTAAAGTTGAAAAAGAAAATGGTATTTCAAAAGTGGTATTTTAAATATCATTTTTAATTATTTTTTTTATATCAATACATCTGCATCTTTAATGGAATCAATAATGCAGTTTGCGTTCCATCCTACTATTGTTGCAGCTTTTTGTTCTAATATTTCAGGCACTTCCTCAAGTCCGAGTGGCCTTACCAAAACAATTGGTATATCATATTTTTCACTTGCATTCAGTAAACTGTTGAATAAATCTTTATTTTCATTGTAAAGTCCTGCAAGTAAAATTATTCTGTCTACTTTTGAATAGAACTCTGCACTGGCGTGTTCATATGAACCTGAAATTGATTCTTTCCATAAAAAATCCACTTTTTCAAATAGTTTTTGTGTAAATTGGCCATATTCGTTTTTTTGGTCAAAACCGTTGGAAATTATTAAATTGTAAATCTTGTCATCTTTTTCATCTTCAAACATTAAATCACCTTTGCTTTTAATATTATTCTAACGACTTAAAATAATTTTGCAAAATATTTAATACTTTTAAAATACTATGTAATTATGATAAATATTTTTTAGGATTAGTTTTTTATGAAAGCGGCAGTTATAGGTTTGGGAGTAGAAGGAAAAAAAGCAGTTAATTCCCTTTTAAAGCATGGTTGGGAAGTTTATGCAACAGATTTAAATATTGATGTTGATTTGAATGGTTTGGATTTGCCAATGTTGTCTATGAATTTATTGGATGATGAGCAAACAGTTTCCATTGTAGGAGAAAATATTACTCTTGATTTGGGTTTCACCAATCCTTATGCTATTGAACAGTGTGATGCAATTGCAATAAGTCCCAGCATGTACGGAGGGCCTTTTGCAACTAAATTACTGCAAAATGGAGAGTTGTTAAGTGATGTTATAGACAATCATAAGAAAATCTTCACAATTGGAATTACCGGAACAAACGGTAAGACAACTACTGTTCACATGATTAAAAGTATTTTGGAAAATGCCAGCAAGAAAGTTTTAGTCGGTGGAAACGGCGGTGGAGGATTTTCAGGTTATTATGATTTAATTCTCGAAGCTAGTGAGGGAGATTATGATATTCTGCTTGTTGAAGTCTGTGACATGACTTTGGACTTTTGCAAGTATTGTTTTGATTTTGACATGATCGGATTAACCAACATCGGTAATGACCATATGGATGTTCACAAAACAATAGCAAACTATAAGAATTCTCTTGTCAGGTTCTTTTCAGATACTTTGATTTTTACAGCTTTTAATCAGGATTTCAATTCTGATTTTAAGGAATCTGCCAGTAAAACTATTCCATATTTTGAATATCAGGATGAACTGCAATTGTTTGGAAAATTTAATCTGCTCAATGCAGGTCTTGCAACTGCCATTGCACGTGAATTGAAAGTTCCTAAAGATATTATTAGGGATACTTTGGCTAATTTCAAAGCCGTTGAAGGCAGATTGGATGTCTATAAAATAAATGATGCTTACGTCTATGTTGGAAAGACTGACAATTCCGATGCTTTGGCTTCAGTATTGAAGGAAAAGAATTTTTATGCAGTGTTTATAGGTACTCCTAGGCACAATGAGATTCACAGGCTTGATATTTTGGATGTGGCTGTTGAATACAATCCTGAGGTCATTGTATTGTTCCCGGGATTGGATGACACTCTTGACATGGCAATTTACAGGCTCAACTCATTAGGTTACATGGGAAATATCATTACTGTTAACTCTTTGGATGAGATTATAGAACTTGTGGCCGAATATTCTCATGAGGATGCAATACTGATTGGTGGAAATGGTCAAGATACCATAATTGATATTCAAGAAAGAATTAAACTGATTTCTGAAAAATTGTCCAATTAATACCAATGTTTTTATAATAGTGTAAATATATTATATTATGTTATTAATATTTAGGTGTAATAAATGAGACAATGGAGACGAACATCACTGGTAATATTTTTAGTGTTAATATTTGCATGCATATTGTTGTTCGCATTTTCAGCAGTAAACAGTAGTCCATATACCGGTCAAAGCGTTGCAGAAACATATAATGTGACTGTTGGTCAGTCAATATTTGATGGACAATCAATTTTAGGACATAATAAAACTATTGAAGTTCCATTAATAAGCAATGCTGGATTTTTAGCTCATCAGTTAATGGCTTTTGATTTGCAGGGAATATTCATGGCACTTTCTACAGGTAAGGTTCCATTTGATTTTTCATTAGTTTCCGGCGAGGGTATTGATTCATATGGAAATGCTAAAGGTATTGACGGTCCGGGTTATATAACTTATGAGGGGGATAAGTTAGCTGTGAAAGGACCAGATAATTATGTATGGGGTTACAGTGCTCCATATAAACTGTTATGTAAAACCGAATCTGGTGTAGATGTTATTGAAGGAGATAAAGTTGTTCAATCTGTTCCTACAGACCAGATTAAGAATTTAAATTATAGTAATGATTATTATGATAACAATACAATAGTTAGCTGGTATAACTATGATGCGGATGTAGGTTCAACTTTTACCTTGGAAAAAGGTATGGTTGGATTTTCAGATGGCAGATCTGACATTAGTTCATCTGAGGTTCCATATGTCTTTGGTCAGGATGTAGTTGACTATGCTGCAGAATATCCTACTGGGTCTCCAATTTTATTGTATTCTGGTAATTATACTGAAGATAATGGTGAAGTCTACGGAACTTCCTTAGGTTCTCACCCGGAATATGGTGATTCTATCAGGGAAGTTAATGCAAGACAATTTGTAGAGGCATGGAACGGTACCATTATTCCACCTAATTCAACCAGTTCAGGTAAAGACTATGTCTACTTTGAATCAGCTAGTGACTCAGAAGCTCCTGGTGGAAGTGCAGCTCATGGAGTATGTCCATCAGCAAGAGCTTTAAGGGCAGCTGTTCTTGCAGAAGGATTTTCATTACCTGTTGGTATGGACAATACTGAAAATGCAGTTCTCTTCGGTTACAACCCTGCAAGTGATATTACTGTAACAAATAATCATGATTACCCTGTTAAAATCACCATGTGGACTGAAGGTTCAGGTACTGGTATGGGTATTTATGCACAAATAACCAGATATATTCCAAAATAAAGGAATATATTTCTTTTCTTTTTTTATGACAATCTCAACTATTATTACGGCGGCCGGAAAGAATTCTCGTATGAGAAAAGACCAGATGGCTAGAAATTTAGATTTAACAAATAAGCTGATTTTACCGTTTAAAAATAAAACAGTTATTGAGACCACAATTGACAATGCATTATCCTTGAATATAGATGAATGTATTGTGGTACTCGGCCACTATTCTAGTGAAATAAAAGAAGTTATCTTTGAAAATTATAAAGATGAAGTTAAATTCATTGAGAATAATCCTGTTGATGTAGGTTTATCAACATCACTTTTTAATGGTTTGTCAAATACTGATTCTGATTTTGCCTTGTGCATAACTGCAGACCAGCCTACGGTTTCCAGTGAAACTTTCAATAAACTGATTGAAGTAAGTCAGAACAGTGAAGATCCGTTCAATACAATTTCTATTTTAAGAAGACGAAAAACAGGTTTATTGGATACTGCAGAAGGTTTGGGAATGCCGTTTGTAGCACCTAGATTAAATCTGATGAAATATCTTGAAAATGAGGATGATAATTTAAATCCGATTTTGAGAAAAATCTTCGCTGACGGATATACGTTTTATGGAATAAAAGAAAAAAATAAAAAAGAGTTATTGAATATTAATCATTATGATGATTATTTAAACCTTTTAGATTGATTCAAGTCCTGAAATAACTTCATCAAGTTTAGCTTTACTAATTCCTACAGTCATTTCATTGTCTTTAATGTCAGCCGCTTTTCTGGAACCGTCACAACCTAATGTAAAGTTTACTCCTTCTGAAAGATATGGGTTTGCAAATGCATCACCGCATAATGACTGGATACCTGCAAATGATGGTGCGATTTTTTCACCGGTTTTGTAAACGATACTTTGTGCGAGTTTCATTCCTCCGACAGGTTCTGTAATAATCTGAACCACGTCAGCTTCAAAATCAGCTTCGTCTAAAGGTGCATAAATCATTGCCCAGTTTAAATCTTTAACGATTGAAAGTTTTTCTGTAAGTTTTTTAGCAGTTTCCAAGTCTTGGAATCTGCCTAAAGAGAAGTATTTTTCACCGTTGGCCAATTTTTCAGGCATGTCTCTAAGTCCAATAGCTCCTGCTCCCCCTAAACATTGTTGCTGGTCTATTGTGGAGTAGAATTTATCACCTAATGATGCTTTTCTAACCATTTCGCAGTGTCTGATTTTTTCATCGATTAGGTCATATCCTTCGATGAGGTCATCTTCGGTTTTGATGAGTTTCATTGCTACCGGTTTTGCATCAAGTTTGATTTTGCTTTCAATTATTTCACAATATTTTTTGTTTTTTTCCAAATTAGAATTTGTCATAGAATCGCCTAATTATAATATATGTTTAGGGAATTTTAAAGTCTTTTGTTATGTCACTGTTATTTTTACAAAAAGTTTTAAAGTCGCATGCAAGACATGTCCTCTCATCGGCTTCTGCTTTCCAGGCATCCTGTATTCTGCACCCTTTCATTTCATTAACAAGTGAATTTTCAATATCTTCAACAACACTGTCAAACTTTTTAAGTGCCTTTTCACATTCTTTTTCATTGATGTCTATGTATCTTATGGACCTTGCCATTTTAAATTCCTCAGACAGAGTAGGAGCTTTTTCATCTTCTTCCCATTCTTCAATCAGCTGAACATCATCATCAAATTCTATTCCTTCGGGAATGTCTGTCAAGTTGTTTCTAATTTCTTCCTTGATTAATGCCAAGTCCTCTTTTGATGGAACAAGTTCGTTAAGGTAAAGAATGATTCCTGCTGAAATGTTTGCAGCATCTTCCTGTTTGGCTCGAAGCCAGGAATAGGTCAGAATCTGCTGTTTATGATTTTCCCATTTGTCTTCACTTAAAGGATTGAGGACTTTCACAGGAGGTCTTTTCATTCCTTTATAGTCAATGATGACTTCATAATCCTCATTGTCATTTTCTCTTACCAGATGCTTTTTAATAAAATTCACTATCTTGTTGTTAAAGTTATATAAGTTGCTCTGTTCGTTTATTGAATTGATTTTAGTTGATGTAAGCACATCAACAACACCGTTTATTCCGTAATAATTGGACCTGCTGATGTTTTTCTCGTAGTTGGGCATTGGACGAACTCCCTTGATTAAATGTTCGGATTCCTTAATTAAAGGGAACAGATCTTTCCCCCATATGTTTATCGCTTCTTCAGCCCTTGCGCTGGCCAGTTTTTTATGGTCATGTTCATTCAAATCATCTATGGTCAGGTCTTTTCCGGGCTGATTGATGCTGAAGAATAACTCTTCGTCATGGGGATACAGTCCTCTTACTTGCAATCTTAAATCGATTAAATCTTCAATGGGTCTGATGTCCTCTTTCCAGTCCCATGGAAAGTCTTTTTTGTTGTATTTCCATTCGTTATAGGATTCCTCCATGACTCCGTGTATGAATTCACCAAACCACCTTTGAACAGGTTTTGAAGGTGGAAGAGCGCCTTTGTTCTGGTATCTGTATTGAAGGCCGCATGTGATGTAGGACAACAAATCCCCTGTTAAGCTGTATTCAGGTATCATGTATGATTTTGATCTTGAAGGCAATTTCATCTTATCACTCCCCTAAATTAGGTATATCTCCTTAAAACCTACAAATTCCTCGTCTCTACTCCATCCAAGAGCTATATTAGGTATGTTGAAGTGCTGATTTTTCTTGGTGTATCCTTCAATGGCTGAATTGAGGCCAACCAGTAACAGGACACTTTCAGCCCTTGAAAATGCTACAAAATAAAGACGTGTCAAATCGTCAAATGAACGGTCCTTTTCACTGCGTTCACTTTCACCCAATGAACTGTACTGTCTTATAGTATCTTCGATTGTGGTTTCATCCTTGATTGATTTTGGAAATCTCAGCCTTTGGGTCTTTATGTCGTTTGTTTTGAATCTTGAGCCGACATCCACAATTACCAACGGAAATTCCAATCCCTTTGACTGGTGGATTGAAAGGACATTGATTCTATCTTCAGGAAGTGTTTCAAGATGTGATTCATCAATGGTTATCCCTCCTGTTGAAAGGGGTATGAAAATATTCCAGATGGCTTCAAGTACTGAATCCCTTTCATCTTGCGGTGTTCTGAATGATATGTTGGAATGGTATTCATTGAAAAATCCTGTTTGAGTGATTGATTTTGTAATCGCCTCAAGATAAACTATCCCTTCAACATCTCCCTGCAGATCCTCAACCCATGTTGTAAGTTTATATGCAAGTTCCATAAGACTAGCTGTCTGTGGCCATTTAATTTCCTTGCCGTTCTGATCGGTTTCAGGATAAGGGCGTCTAATCTGCCAGCGTGTTACAAATGTATTTAGAGAAATCGAATCGTTTGGTTCCGGTTCTGATTTGATATACTCCTTGGCTTTAACTCTCCATCGCATCATGTTTCTTTTTGCAAGATTTGGTATGGTCTTGTCCATTTTCTGTATTGTTCCTTCAGGGTCAATGCATTCAAGAATCAGTCCGCAGAATATGGCGACTATTTCAACATCCTGAAGGTCTATTCCACGAGGGTTGAACATTTCAATAGGTTCTTTGAGATATTTCAGGTTTTTTCTTAAATGGTGCAGAAATGACCTTGCACTATACTGCCTTTCTTTTGGGGAATAGGACAGTATTGCAATGTCTGAAGCTGACCCGTATTCAGGATCCAGCTTAAGCTTAATGTTTTCCACTTTCTTTCCTTCCCGGATGTTTTTTTGTCGAAGCTGCTGCATTTGGGCTATGCTGATTTCACCGTTCATCTTTTTGAAATACTCATCATCCAGCACCTTCAGGACTTTTATGTCGCTTTCACCTTTATTAACCAAATCGTTTATTAGTCTGGACAAATCATTTGCAAGCATCTCAACATTGTTTCTAAACATTCCAAGAACCGGCATCTTGTCCTTTTCAAAATCAGGAGCTATGATTTTAGGCTTGTTTTTAACCCTTGCCAACTGATACTCCTTGTCAAGCTCCGCAAATCTGTTGCAGTGTTCAATAATATTTTCGCTTGAGCGATAATTTGTCCTTAAGTTAATTTCTTCAACATCAATTCCCAGACTGTCCTTCACCCTTTGCTGGTAATTTGTAAACAAATCCACTGTTGCCCCTCTAAAGCGGTACAGTGATTGGTCGTCATCACCTACGACGGTGATGCTACCGCCATTTTCAAGGGCTGCTTTTGCTATGGTAAAGTAGATGTCCTCCTGGATAAGATTGGTGTCCTGATACTCGTCAATCAGGACAATTTTGATTTCATCAAGAAATTCGTCCATTTCATTGTTTTTAAGCTTTTCAAGGAAATTGGACTCAAGCATCGCAAAGTCAATTGTGTGTCTGTTTTTCAATACCTCTTCATATTCCTTAATGCAGTTAAGTGCAAGGCGAAATCCGCCTTCGCTTTTTTCATATAATTCGTTGAAATCTATTTTGTCGTAATAGATTCTGTTTTTTATCTCAATGAGTATTTCACTCATCTTTGAAGGTTCGCTGAGTTTTGCCCTGCCTGTCAAATCCAGGAGATATTGTACAAGTTCCTTGTCAAGATATTTTTCATCCTCAATCAGTATCTTTATCATTGCGGAATTTGCAACAAAATCTTCAATCACAACAGGCTGGGTATCTCCCGGCTTTCTGAAATCCCTCAGTAATTCCTCAGCCACACTGTCGGTTGTTCCAACATAAATCTGATTGAAATCTATTTTTTCAATTTCCAAAATCTTTCCTATATCTTCCAGATTTCCTTCATCCAGTTTGCTTGTGAGGTGATTTTTAATCTCATCTCCCCATCCCAGAATTCTGGAATTCAGTTCTGCAGCCGCTTTTTTAGTAAATGTTGTAGCTAGAATTTCACTGGGGTCAATATCATCTACAAAAATGTATTTCAATATCTTAAGCACCATTACTGTTGTTTTCCCAGATCCGGGTCCTGCTACAATAAAAAGGGATTTGTCGCAATCTGACATTATTGCATTTTTTTGGTCTTGATTTGAAGAAATATCTCTTTTAAGTGTATTTACTATAATGTCTTCAAATTCATCATATGAAATCATTTTTTCCCTCGTAGTGTATTATAATTTAATCTATGTGTCAAAGTTATTTATAAAAGCAATGAGAGACCATTTGATAAGTATTTAAAAATTTTTTATAGTTTCTAGTTTTTCACTAAACAAAAAATTATTTATTTGAAGATTACCGAATATATAATCATTGGAAAAGATTTTTTTCCATAATATGCATGAATAAGTTGGGAATTAATTTTTCCTAACTTTTTTCATATTTCTGTTTTTAAATGACTATTATATTCAAAATAAGCAAATAATTTAAATATTATTTCGATTTAAAATATATTTGTTAATTTAATTTTGCTGATATTATGTCTGAGCCTAACAATATTGATATGTTTAAAAATGATGTCCGTTATCGTGATAATATTGCACATGTTGAGACAATTCCAGCAAAGAAAGCTAGTTTTAAAAAAGTGGACAATTTAAATGAAAAAATCATCACCTATTTGGATAAAAAGGGTGTAAAACTTTACACTCATCAGGCAGAAGCATATGAAGCCATAAAAAATGATGAAAATGTCATAATTACAACACCAACAGCATCCGGAAAAACTTTGGCCTTCAATTTGCCCATAATGGAGACCATGATTGAAGACGGCGATGCAACAGCCCTCTACATTTATCCTGCAAAGGCACTTTCAAACGACCAGCTTCATGTTCTCGAAAATCTTGAAAGTGAGCTTGATGTAAAAATCAATCCGAGGACTTATGACGGTGACACTCCCAGGGATGAAAAAAGAGGCATCAGGGACAAGTCAAGGATTGTACTTACAAATCCCTACCAGCTGCATCTTATCCTGTCATGGCACCATCAATGGACAAGATTCTACAAAAATCTGAAATACATTGTCATTGACGAATCCCATTACTATAAGGGAGTTTTTGGATCAAACGTGGCATTTCTAATCAAAAGGCTTAAAAGAATTGCTAATTTTTACGGTTCATATCCTCAGTTTATATTATCCTCTGCAACACTTGCAAACCCACTGGAGCTTGCAAACAGACTCACAGGTGAAGAATTTGTTCTGGTTGACCACGATGCATCTCCAAGCGGTGAAAAGGATTTCATATTATACAATCCATTTAAAAATTACCGCAGAAATAAGGTCAACATGCAAAATGCCCCGTCTGTCCATATGGAGACTGAAAATATTTTCATGTACATGATGCTTAAGGGAATTCAAACATTATGCTTTACAGTATCCAGAAAAACAACAGAACTGATTGCCATGTGGGCAAAAAAGGACATGACCCAAATCAAGGGAAAACTGGCCCACAGGATAGCAGCTTACCGTGCAGGTTACCGGCCTGAAGAGCGGCGTGAAATTGAAGACGGCCTAAAAAGCGGTAAATATTTGGGTGTTACATGCACAAACGCTTTGGAGCTTGGAATAAACATTGGATCTCTTGATGCGGTTATAATTTCAGGATATCCTGGAACCATGATTTCAACCTGGCAGCAATCAGGTAGGGCAGGAAGAAGCAATCAGAAATCTTTGGCTATTCTTATAGCTTTTGAAAATCAGCTTGACCAGTATTTCATGAACAATCCGAAATTCTTTTTCGACAAACCCCATGAAAATGCAATCATTGACCTGACTAATCCGATTCTTCAGGAGGCTCATATATTATGCGCCGCAAAGGAGTTGCCAATCAAAAGCGGTGAGATCTACAAATACTTCAACCTTAACGAGGACATTCTCGATGAGATGGTTTTAAAAAAGGATTTGCATAAGAATATCCGTGGAGATTACATGTATCCTTATGATGACAATCCAGCACTTGACCATTCCCTAGACCAGATTTCCGGTCAGGAATTTAAAGTGATGAACAACGGCAGGCTTTTGGAGTCAATGGAAAGGTCACAGGTTTATCGTGAAGCCCATGAAGGTGCTATTCTAATCAACAAGGGAGACACTTATGTCGTCAATAGTGTTAATCTGAAAAGCGGCTTTGTTAATGTGGCTCAAAAAACCGTTGACTACCATACAATGGTTTTGAATAAAACGGAAATCAACATCGAGAAGAAACTGTCAAAAACAAAATACGGGAATTTGACAATCCATTTCGGTGAGCTCACTGTTAGTGAAGACTATTACAAGTATAAGAAGATGCAGTTTTCAAAGGCTATTGGAACATATCCTCTTGATTTGCCTCCTTTGAAATTCAAAACAAAGGGGTTATGGTTTACAATTCCAAAACAGGTTAAGGATACACTGGAGGACATGTTTTCAGAAGAGGAAGTGTTTGCAGGAGGTCTTCACGGAGCCGAACATGCACTGATAGGATTGTTCCCTCTGCATACAATGTGTGACAGATTTGATATAGGGGGCCTTTCAACAAACTATCATGAAGACACTCAGGAAGCGACTATTTTCATCTATGACGGTTATGAAGGGGGAATTGGAATTTGTGAAAAGGCGGTTGATGTATTTGTTGACCTGCTTAATTCCACAATTGACCTGCTTGAAAACTGTAACTGTAAAAGCGGATGCCCTGCATGCATATACTCTCCAAAATGCGGAAACGATAACAAACCTCTTCACAAAAATGCAACAAAATACATTCTCAACTACATGTCCGAGCTGATTTCCAGAAAAAGGGAAGAATCTCATGAAATAATTGAAAATGCGACAGATAAGAATGATGAAGATGACGTTGGGGCAATGTTTAATGAAGCATTAAACCTATATGATGAAGGAAATTATTCAAGTGCCAAAGACATTCTCAATAACGTTTTAGCTATAGATAAAAATCATGTTGATTCCCTGGCATTAATGGCGCAGATACTTTATAATCAGGAACAAAAGGACATATCAACTTATTTTGTAAAAAAAGCATTGGCAATCGATAAATCCAATGAAATGGCAAATGAACTGGATGTATTGCTGTCAAAACCTCAGGATGTTACAAAAGACGTAAAAATCGATACATTGGATGACATTGACGTGATGTATGAGGAAGCATACGACCTATACTATCAGGGTGATTTAAGCACTGCATCTGAAATTCTCGAAAAGATAATTGATTTTGATGACATGAACGCCGATGCCCTTGCATTGATGGGTCTGATTTATTATCAGTCAGGAATATTTCCAAAGGCAGTTGAATACTATAAAAAAGCTTCAAAAATAAATAAAAATGGTGAAATGGTTAGGGAATTGAAGATGAGGGTTTCCTAAGGAGCTCCAGCATATGGGCTGAAACCTGTTTCAAAGTGTTCACAAACTTTTTCCAGCTCTTCAGGAATGTCAATCTGTTGGGTACAGAAATCAAGGCAGGTTCCGCAATATGTGCATTCCGCCGCATGAACCTTTTCATCAGCCAGTTTGTCGAAATATAATCTATATATGTCTTCGGCCGGTCTGTTTTTGCTTATGTTATATAATGTAAAGTATTCAGGAATTGGAATCATTTCAGGACATGCATCAATGCAGTATCCGCACTCGCTGCATGGAACAGCAACGTTTTCATCCAACTTTTTAGCCATTCTTTTTAAAAATTCATGTTCCTCATCACTTAGGACTTCAAAGTTTTCAAAAGTGTCAATGTTGTCCACCAGATCATCCATCTTACGCATTCCGCTTAAAACAATTTTTACATTGTCAAGTGATGCAGCAAACCTTAAAGCAAAACTTGCAATTGATTTGTCTGGATTAAATTTCTTGAATTCATCTTGTATACTGTCAGGTGAATTGATGAGCACTCCACCTTTTAATGGTTCCATCACAATGACGTCCAAACCATGTTTTACACATAATTCATAACATTTTCCGGATTCAATGGAGGGATCTTCCCAGTCAAGGTAATTCAACTGGATTTGCACAACATCCAGTAAGTCACCATACTTTTCCAATACCTTTTCAAGCAATTCAGCTTTGTCATGGAAACTGAAACCAATCCTTTTCGCAATACCTTTCTCTTTCATGTTTTTAACATATTCAAAGGATTTGGCGTTTTCAGCTAAATTGAACCAAGGAGTATTGATATTGTGTATAAGAAGCACATCAAAATATTCAATTCCAAGTCTTTCAAGCATTTCATTTACATATTTGTCATTGTCCTCTTCACATGTCAATGCCCATGTAGGAATTTTATCACATATCTGATAGGATTCCCTCGGATACCTTTCAACTATAGCTTTTCTGATGGCAACTTCGCTGACTCCGTTATGATATGCATATGAAGTGTCGAAGTAGTTGAAGCCATGTTCAATGTAAAGGTCAACCATGTCATTAAACAGGTCCTGGTCGATTTTAGTGGGGTCATTTTCATCTGTTTGTGGAAGCCTCATGCATCCAAAACCGAATTTAGATTTGTAATTCATAATACTATCTCCTAATTAGTATTATTTATAAACAAAATTAATATTTATAATTGTTGTATTTTACAACATTATTTTTAATTTATCCTTTGGGGTAAGTATTACGGGGGTATTACTCAAATATTAAATAGCTTTATAAATATATAAAATATAAATTTATAATATTGATATTTATAGTAGAGGAGTAGTAAAATGCACGAATTATCTATGGCTCAAGGCATAATCAATGCAGTTCTTGAAACTGCCGAAGCGAATAATGCTACTGAAGTTACTGAAATTACTATTGAAGTCGGAAGACTAGCTATGATAAATCCTGAACAATTACAATTCATATTAGGTGTTTTAATTGAAAATACCATATTGGAAGATGCAAAAATCAATTTCGAGGAAATTCCTGCTGTAATTGATTGTGCTGATTGTAATTTCCATGGTGAAGCTATTTTAGATGACAGTGACCATTATGCTCCACTTGTAAAATGTCCTGAATGTGACAGTTTTAAAGTAGAAGTTTTAAATGGTAAAGATATTATTGTTAAAAATATTGTAATCGAAAAACCTGATGATACATAATATTTGGAGGAATTTAAATGCACATGATTGCAGATGTAGAAATGGAAAAAAATATTATGGACGCTAATAAGAAATTAGCTGACAAAAACTTGAAAAACTTGGATGAAAAAGAAATCTTCTGTGTTGATTTTGTAGGTGCAATTGGATCCGGTAAAACAACACTCGTAGAAGAAATTATTGATAATACTGATTATAAAATAGGTGTTCTTGCCGGAGATGTAATCTCCAAATTCGATGCAGGACGTATTGAAAAGCATGATGTTCCGGTAGTCGGATTAAACACCGGTAAAGAATGTCACTTGGATGCTCATCTGGTAGGTCATGGACTTGAAGATTTGCCATTGGATGATTTGGATATGGTAATTATTGAAAATGTAGGAAACTTAATCTGTCCTGTAGACTTTGAATTAGGTTCCCACTTAAGAATCGTTGTTGTAAGTGTCACTGAAGGTGACGATACCGTAGAAAAACATCCGATAATTTTCCAAACTTCCGATGTTGTTGTAATCAATAAAGTGGACCTTGCTGATGCTGTCGGAGCGGATGCAGACAAGATGGTTGCTGATGCTCAAAAATTAAATCCTAATGTTAAAGTCATCAAATCCAGCTTAAAAGAAGGTACTGGATTGGATGAAATTATTGAAGTAATTGAAGATGCTATGAAAAACTAAATTTTATTCGGGTGGTTTTTGTGAAAGTATGGATTGATATTTCGAATGCTCCTCATGTAAGGTTTTTTAAAGATGTTATAAAATATCTTGAAGCCGAGGGTGAGGATGTTATTGTCACAGCAAGACAATTTGGGGATATCCATAAATTAATGGATATGTACGACATTGACTTTATATCTGTGGGAAAACATGGTGTGAGCTTATATGACAAGTTAAAGGAAAGCACATCCAGGGTTTATAATCTTGTGGATATTATACATGATGAAAAGGTGGATGTTGCCCTTAGCAAGCATTCTATAGAGCTTCCTAGAATTTCTTTTGGTCTGGGGATCCCTAGTTTGTACGTTTTAGACAACGAACATGCACTTGCTGCTAATAAATTAACCTTGCCGTTATGTGATAGAATTATCACTCCAAAAATCATAGACATGTGGAAACTAATGAAATTTGGAGCTGACCCAAATACAATTATTTCCTATGATGGAACATCTGAATTAATGCATTTCAAAAGTTTCAAATATAATGATAATGTGTTTGATGATTTGAACTTGGAGTTGAATCACCAAAAAACTATTCTAATGAGGCCTGAACCTTCACTTGCATCATATCTTGATACTGACTGTAGAAAATCTGTTCTGTCCCCTATTGTTGATGAATTGAAGAATGTTGCCAATATCTTAATTTTACCAAGATTCAAGGAACAGGCAGAGATATTTGATGGAATCGAAAATGTTTCAATTTTAAAACCTCCTGTTGACACTTCCAGCATTATTAAAAAATGTGATTTGGTCATAGGTGCTGGTGGAACAATGAACAGGGAAGCTGCAATATTGCAAACTCCTGTTATTTCATGTTATCCTGGAGAAACATTGTCTGTAGATCAGTATTACATTAACAAAGGATTAATGTTCAGGTCAATTGACAATGATGTGGTGATTAATAAAGCCCTTGACTATATTGTCAATCCTCATGAAAAAATTGATTTGAAAACTGATGATTTGTTCCAGGTCATAATTGATAATTTATATGATTTGGCTAAAAATGGTAAATAGCTTTTTATATTAAAAATATCATATATTAAATATGATATTTGATTAATATTTTTTTGGGCTGGTAGCTCAGATGGTAGATCGTCGCCTTGGCATGGCGGAGGCCCCGGGTTCAAATCCCGGTCAGTCCATTTTTTAATTTTTAAATAAAGAGAATTTGTGATTATAATATGTTATTAATTGCTCAAAATCATTTACAATTAATTGTAGAAGTGGGACTAATGTTATTCGTCTCAATGGTATTTGCTCTTAACTTAATTCCATTGTCATTAAGTGTTGTGACATTTTTATCACTTTTTATTATAGGTGGTTTTACAGTTATTTTCGGAGCAGATATTCTTCTGTTATTTATTTCTTCAAGTCAAGCAGAATTCACTCACCCTTTTGGGCCGATTGCACTTTTGGGAGCAGTGGCTGCCTTAGCATCGCTGAAGGTGATGAAGGAATCGGGTGTGGATATTAGGCCACTAAGGAGATTTGTAATTTTATTCATTGTTGGAATTACAGTCTTCGGTGGGTTAATGCACAGATCCTTTTTAATCTTATGGATTTTAGGTTTATTCTTGGGATATTTGATTATTTCAAAATCTTTCAGAGAAAAATCTTTCATTACAGGTAAAAGAATTTTAATACTTCTGGGAGCTGCGGGAGCAGGTTTTCTTCTGTTGGAAGCTATTGCAAGAGTTTCCGGAATGACTATTTTCTCCCCTATGTTGAGATTAACAAGGATTGAGCAATATTCCTTATCAAGTATTAAAACTGTATTAAATAACATTCAGCTGATAGGACACAATGCTAACGCTTCTTATTGGGGTGCTGAAGGAACTGCATTTGCTGAAGGATATATCACATTACCTATGCAATTTGTTCTGTTCTTTGGTTTGCCTTTCCCGATGTTTTTCGGTGTGCTTGTAAACCAGAAGGATACAATCGATTATATGCTTCCAGGTATCTTTGGTTACGGATTTGATTTCGGTTATCTGGGTCTTATAGGACTGATGGTATTTGTATTGGGTACAATACTGGTCGGTTTTAAAGTATTAACCATGTACCGTGAAAAAAGAGAGAAAAACAATAAGAAATACCTTGGAAGAGAAGTTTTACTGACAGGTGCATTGGCTGCATTCTGTTCACAGGCTTTAATCGGTATGTTTGTATTCAACAGGACTATCAACGGTATGGCTCTTTTAACATTCATTTTTATAGGCGCATTGATTTTGGCCAATGTCGTCTCACTTAAATCCAGATCATAAAGAGGGTGTATATATGAAAGCTTTAGTTTTACTTGGATGTCCTGAGACTCCATCACAGACTCCATTGGCAGTTTATGTTTTTAATAAATTAACAAAGATGGGTTATGACGTTACAATAGCTGCAAATCCGGCAGCATCAAAATTGGTAAAGATTTCTGACCCTGAAGGATTCTATAATCTCAAACTTGTCGATTTGGAAAGATTGCTGGGAGATATAAA
The DNA here is from genome assembly GCF_015062935.1 of Methanobrevibacter sp. Classification (NCBI taxonomy): domain Archaea; kingdom Methanobacteriati; phylum Methanobacteriota; class Methanobacteria; order Methanobacteriales; family Methanobacteriaceae; genus Methanobrevibacter; species Methanobrevibacter sp. The sequence goes on from NZ_SUTM01000006.1 coordinate 65,539, forward strand.
TCCTGGTGATTTTGATTTGCTGGTTGGTTTTGTTCACAAGGATGCAGCTGCATCATTTTTCGTAACATTCGACCAGATATTGCAAACCAAATCACTTGCACTTGTTTTCTCAAGGGATGCTGATGAGGTTGCGGAATTCGTAAACATGATAGAGGAAAGCGGAAGTGATGCTAAAATTACCGCTGTTCGCGCATTCCATAATCCTTCACCAATCAAAGTTAAATTTGACAAAGCAATTAAGGAGTTTGAATAAATGTCATTCTGTTTAGATACTTATCTTCAACAATCAGATAACTATGAAATTCATGCTTCAAAAGCAGGTTTTAAAGATTGTGCAATGATTATCCGTTTCAAAGCTGATGATTTGGTTTACATTAAACCTGGTGATGAAGTATTAGGTGTTAGAGTTATTGGAATTCCACCAATTCCAATCGGATTTGACCATGAAAAGGGAACTGTTTTCCTGCCTTATACAAAACCATGCCACGGAACATCAGTTGTGGAATTGCCAATTGATGAAGAAGAAGTTGAAAAGATTAGAAAATTGGATACCGGTAACAAAAAATGAAATCTACAGTAGTCGGAAGTTTTCCCGTTGAGATAAAGGAATCTCACTCAGCAAAAGACAAGCTTTTAAGCGCTCTTGGAGCATATGACCCATATAAGGACGCTATTAAAAGTAGTGTCATTTCTCAGCTTGATGCCGGTGTGGACATCATATCTGACGGTCAGGTAAGGGGAGATATGGTTTCTATTTTTTCAAAACATATTCCTGGAATGGTTATCGATGAGGGAAACACTGTAATTGTCTCTAAAATAATGAGGCCTGCTCAGGAAATTTCCATCAAGGATTTGAAATATGCAAAGCAGGTCATGAAGGATTATTATGGCGGTAAAATTCCTGAAGGCAAAGGAGTTAAGGGAATAATCACAGGACCGAATACAATGGTATATTCCTCCAGAATTCAATCATTCTATAAAAATAAGGAAGATGCAATTATAGATTTGGCCCACAGCCTTAAATATGAAGTTGATGCCATAGCCAAAAAAGTTGACCCGGTATATATTCAAATTGATGAACCGTTTTTATCCACAGGAATGGTGGAGATGAAAACCGCACGTGAAGCCATTGACATTTTACATGACGGTCTGGAAGTTCCATTGGCCATGCATGTGTGCGGCATTTTAAAGGATGCTTTTAAGGATATTGCAAGATTCAACGTTGACATATTGGATTTTGAATTTGCAGGAAATAATGTTAATCTGGACGTTCTAGAACAAAATGCCTCTCTTTTAAACAATAAAAAGATAGGTTTCGGATGTGTGGATTCATCAGTCAATGAAGTGGATGACATTAACGACATTGATAGTCTGGTTTTGAAAGCTATTGATATTGTTGGAAAGGATAATCTTCTTTTGGATCCTGACTGCGGACTTAGAAGGGCACCGAAGGATGTTGCATTTAAAAAATTGCAGCTGATGAATCAGATAAAAGACAAATATAACTAACTTCTTTTTACTTTTTTACAATTAAATTTTTCAAATCATTTCTTTAAGTTAGCAGTGAAAAGTTTGGCTCCATTAGAATTTTTTAAATGTCTTTTGAGCAAGTGAACTTGCTGCATTCATTTAAGATTCAATTTTCTACCTGTTTTTTGTGTAATTTCTTTTGAAGTTGCATTATGGGGCATGTTTTTTTAGAAATTTTATCTAATGGTGCAAGAATACCTTGACTTCTTCAAGTCGAGGATGAATTGCATAAAAAAGGGCATTAGTTATCAAATGCTTTTGGAAATTCTTTATATGTTGTCGGTTGATATATTATATTTTGTGTTCAAAATTAATTGGAATATAAAATAGATATTTGATGTGTTTTTTCATGTTAGATGAGTGTATTATTGTTAATGAAGGTTTGAAGGTTAAGTTGTATCCTGATAAGGTTATGAAGGATAAATTTAATCGGAGTCTGGGTAATGCTAGATTTGTTTGGAATAATTTATTAACAGAATACCAGGAAACCTTTGAATTATTTAAACAACATGGTTATACAAAGCTAAAATGCAATCAAACAACATTCAATACAATGTTAACAATGTTGAAAAAGGAATATCCATTTTTATATGACAGTGAATCTAGCACATTGCAGCAGGTCTATCATGACTTAATACGTTCATTTAATGGATTTTTTAAAAAAAATTCCAATTATCCAAGATTTAAATCCAAAAAGAATCCCAAAAATGGATTTAGAATACAAAACAATAATAATATCAAAATAACCAGCAATACAATTGTTTTACCAAAATTAGGAAAAGTACATTACCGTACCAGTCCACAAATGATAATGAAAAGAAAAATGTTTAAGAACGTTGAGGTAATGTCTCAATATTAAAAAATTTCAAATCAAATGAATTGTGATTGTATGGCAAAGTTGCACAAAATATGGAATTTTAAATAAGCTTTTCTAAAATTTTTAAACTCTTTTAAAGTAAAGTTTATATATTTTTCATTCCATAATATTATTTAGGCATAACTAAATTTAGAGGTGATATTATGGATAACATGGCCGAAGCAAGAAGGCACATGCATGAAGCGGAAGAAAGAAAAAAAGCCGAAAGCAAAACCAAAACCAAAAAAATCAGAAATTTCTTTTTCGGATGCTGTAAAAACAAATAATTTTATATCTATTTTTTAAAAAAAGAGTTGATTTCCCAAAACTCATATTGAATGATTTTTGGGAAATTAATTTTTATCTATATTCATGTTTAAAGTTTTTGTCATATAGCTTGGATGCATTAAAGTCGCCAGGGTCTAAGACATCTCCCACCACAATCATTGCAGTCTTTGTAATATTGGCATCTTTAACTTTTTGTGAAATATCCTCGAGGGTTCCTCTGATTATTTGCTGGTCTGGCCAGGTAGCCTTTTTGACAACAGCAACAGGAGTGGTTTTTTCATAACCTTCAAGCAATTCTTCAACTACCTTGTCAATCATACCAATTCCTAAAAATATGCACATTGTGGCATGATGTTTTGAAAAACTGGCTAAACTTTCACCGGCAGGCTTAGGAGTTCTTCCTTCAGGACGTGTGATGATGACACTTTGTGAAATTTCAGGCAAGGTCAATTCAGCTTCAAGAACGCTTGCAGTTCCAAAAAGAGAACTTACCCCAGGAATGATTTCATATTCTATGTCATGCTTTTTAAGTTCACGAATCTGTTCAGCTATTGCTCCATAAATTGAAGGATCACCGGTATGTACTCGAGCAACCAGTTTTCCCTCATTGACTGCTTCGGTTATTATTGCATCTGTTTCTTCTAAATTCAGATATGCACTGTTGTGAATTTCACATTCATCTTTTGCAGGGTTTAAAACCTCTTTATTTACAAGTGAACCTGCATAAATGATGACGTCAGCATTTTCAATTACATTTCTACCTTTGACGGTTATTAAATCAGGGTCACCCGGACCGGCACCAATGAAAATTACTTTTCCTTTCATAGTTTAATTTTTTAGCTCAATTATTATTTAATTATTTTGCATCAATATTGACTTTTGATTTGAGAAAACTTTATTTATTTTCAAGATAATTTAAAAATATGGATAATAAAGGTTTTATTTCAATAGAATATTTATTTTCAATCTTCGTTATATTATTGATAGCTATTCCATTGTTATTTTTATCACAATCCATTATGGAATCAAGTTTCAATATTGATGATAATATTGCACACAGGCTTATTCTGGATACCGTGGCAATCGAGATAAGTCAGGTGAATTCAAATGGTGAAGGTTATTCAAAATCAATTAAATTGCCTTCAGATGTTGGCTATTATGAAATAACAGTTGAAAATAAGAAATTAACAATAGAATATGATGGCAAAAAAGGAGAAACATTGCTTTTCCCGTCCAATGTTGATTCCAAATATAAGCTGCATAGCGGAAAAAGTTATATGATTTCAAAAGGCGATGAAGGAAAGATTGTGATAACATGATTGATGATGCAGGCCAAATCAGTGGAGAATATCTGCTTCTAGCAGGTGTAATGATATTGATCTTGATGATGTCAGCTGTTTTCATTTACTCCGAACAGGAACTGAATATCGCAATGAGTGCAGCCCGAAACGGCATCAATGATGGAATTGCATCATCATCAAGTGCAATATATACAAAACAGGCATATAATGATTATTCAAAAACAAAAAGCGATTTGCTGATTCCGAATTCCGTTGAAATTGTCAATGTTTCATATACTGAGATGGGAATTGACAGGAATTTCGACAAGAAAAAAATCCAGTTTAAGGTTTATGCAACCTCATCAAAGGATTTGTCCAAAACACAATTGGATTCAATCGGAGACAGGATTAATTATAATCTGCGAAAATCCATTGCTTTAAGCTTCAATTCCACTTCATCTACAAACAAATTATATAACCCTGTGTTTTCACCCCATTATGTGTTTACAACAGCTAATGTTAAATGGGTTTAAGTATATATTTTATAGTATGTCCAGATATGAAAAAGGTAAAAAGATTTTGGAGGATATTCAGCAAAGGCCTGTTGAAGAGATATTCAAGGAACTGGAAGATGTCGCTCCTGATTTGTCAAGGTTTGTAGTTGAATTTCCATATTCCGAAATATACACAAGAGATGAAGTCGATTTAAAAACCCGTGAACTATGCACTGTTGCAGCAATCACTGTTCTGGGTGCAATTCCCCAGCTTAAAGACCATATCAATGCAGCTTTAAATGTGGGAAACAGTCCTGCGGAAATAGTTGAAATCATCATGCAGATGAGTGCTTACTGCGGATTTCCAAAGGCAATCAATGGAATAGTGGCTGCAAAGGAAGTATTTGCTGAAAGGGATTTGTTGCCGGTGAGGGATTAGGATTAGTGAAGACACATTTGAAGCAATAGCTTCTAAACTCCAGGATGAACTGGCCGATATCATTAAAAGCGGCAAGGATGTAAATGACTATGAGTTGATTGTTTACAAATATGTGTTTATCAGTGAACTTAAGATTCCTCTTTTGGAGGATTTGGGTGTTGAGATAACTGAAGATTCTTTTATTCTTTATATTATTCCTGATGGTTTGGAATTGGATATATTAAGAAAATTGGATGATGTCTTTGACAAATTTAAGGTTAGTTTCATGCCTAATGATTATAATATATTGAAGTTAAGGTTTTTACTTGAGGATGATTGAATGTATAGTGAAGATGAAAAAAAGCAATTGATGGAAGATTTAAAAGAGATGGAAACATTCCGAGCGGATACCGGCGATGAAGGGAAAATATTGCAGGAAGACTTGAAGGACTTTTTTATCAATGGAAACGGGGATGAACAAGACCTGATTTTCAGAATAGAAATGTATTTCTATGCTTTTAAATTGTTTTGCAGAAAACCTGTGAAAATAGATAGAAACCAATTCATAATCTATTTCAATGATTCTCTTTTAGACTGGCATTTAGTTGATTTGGTAAAAAAAGATTTAACTGATTTTGAACTGGTAATTGAAGCAGTTAAAGAAGAAAATGATGTGTTAATTAATTTGAATTTCACACTTCATTACTAAATTTTGAAAATTTTTTTTGCGTTGTTGGTGGTTATTTCATCAACAACATTAACGTCCATGTCCTTGATTTCAGCTATTTTATGAACTGCATTAACAACATTGACAGGTTCATTTCGCTCTTCTTTTGTCATAGCTAAATACGGACTGTCTGTTTCTGTTAAAACATAGTTGAGATCTATTTTTTCAATCAGGTCCTGGTGATGTTTTGAATAGCAGAGCATTGTTGAAAAGCTCATGTATGAATCGTCCCTATTCATGATTCTTTTTGCTGTTTTAAGGCTTCCGCCATAACAATGGAAAATGAAATATGGGATATTCTCATAATCCTCAATAATATTCACTGCCTTTTTTTCACAGTCCCTGACATGCATAACTATAGGAACCTGGTAGCTGTTGGCTATGTCGAGAAAGCTTCTAAAGATTTCCTGCTGTCTTTCACGAAGTTCCTTGTCTGTCACATAGTAGTAATCCATTCCCACTTCTCCGATTGCAACAATCTTGTCAAGATTTTCAATCAGATACTTGTGAGCAGCTTCAAGTTCTTCATTTGTGCAGTTTTGAGAACTGACAGGATGAAAACCAAAAGTAGGATAAATAAAACCTTTGTATTCTTCCGAAAGCTTTAAAACTGCGCGGTTGCTGTCGATGCTGTAACCTGATGCAACAACATAATCAAGTTTATCCTTCGCTCTCTGGATTACTTCCTTGCGGTCTTCATCAAAATCCTCAAAATCTATATGGCAATGTGTATCAATCATGGTATTATACTCCGAATCGTCTGTCTCTTGCCTGATATGACCTTATAGCTCTAATAAAGTCAACTTTTCTTAATTCCGGCCATAATGTTTCACAGAAATAGAGTTCTGAATATGATGATTGCCATAGTAAAAATCCGCTTAATCTTTCCTCACCGCTTGTTCTGATAATCAGGTTAGGATCATCAAGTCCTGCAGTATATAGGTTTTTGCTTACAAGTTCCTCATCGATGTCATCGATTGAAATATCTCCCGCCTCAACATCTTCAACAATTTTTTTTATGGAATCGACTATTTCCAAACGACCGTCATATCCTATAGCAAGGTTGAAAAATCTTTTGTTATAGTGTTTTGTTGCCTCTTCAGCCTCTCTGATTGCTTCACGCACATCATCAGGCAGCAGTTCGGTTCTTCCTACAACCTGAACTTTAACTTCGTTTTTATGAATCTTTTCGTGGTTTACTAATCGTTTGAAGTTGATGACGAATAATCTCATAAGGCCTTCAACTTCGTGTTGCGGTCTGTTGAAGTTTTCTGTTGAAAATGCATAGGCAGTGATGATTTCAATTCCAAGTTCGATACTCCAGTCAAGAACTTTTTCCAATGTGTCAACTCCGAGTTCATGTCCTTTGACAACATCGATATTTCCCTGAAGTTTGGAGAATCTTCTGTTTCCATCCATGATTATAGCTACATGCTTTGGCATTTTCTCAGGAACCAGGTCTCTTGATATATACCATTCATATATTCTATAAAGTATATTTTCTGCCATTTTATTATCCCTTAAAAGTTTATATTAATTTATATTATGTTGCTTAATGTTTTTAAAGGTTGGCTAATTTGTATGCAAATTTTAAACTTCTAAGGTATCCTTCAACACTTTGGTCACGGCTGGTGTCTATGTATATTCCATTGATTCCGAAGGTAATGGCACCACAGCTGGGCCAAGAATTTACTAAAATCAGTGTTCTAAAAATAATATTTCCGATAATTCCGTCAGGGGCGATGATAACGTTGCAGTTGTCTTTTATTGCCTGTTCAATTAATATGTAATAGTTTTTAACTTCAAAGTTGGTATTCTCTTCAATTAGTTGGGTGAGCTTTTCGCTTTCATCAATGGAGGAGGATATTCTTTCGCTTCTTCCGTAATCTCCTTTCCTTCCATCCGCAAGTACTGCAATTTTCGGATCTTTTCCAAGTTTTTCTAAAAATTCTCCGCAGTTTATGGCCATATTTAATTTTTCACCAACTGTGTTTCCTTCATCAATGCCGACAGGGGTCAGTAAAAACTCATGGCCGTTACCATTTACATATGTGGCTCTTGATATTTCAGGAAAATCCTTTTTGACTTTTTTAATAACTCCTGATGCCGGAAGTGAACCCCTTACAACTGCATCAATATCGCTGTTTAATATTGCTTTTGCCAAATCATCATCGTTGTCGATTAAAATTATTTCCGCATGATGGTTTTTTTCAAAAATTTTTATTGCATCAAATATGTTTAAATTTTTTCCAGTTCCAATTGCAATTCTTATCATTATGTATATTTTATAGATATTTTTTTATTAATGTTTCTATTAAAAAATTTTCAAAAATTCTTATAGTGTATCTAAAAATGCATATTTTATAGAAACATTTTTTAAATTAATGTTATCTATTATATACTATGAGTAATGATGATGAGATTTTTGATATTGTGGGCTATGTAATGGCCTCAGAGTATAGATGCAATATTATAAAAAGCATTGGTGAAAGTATAAAAATCCCATCTGCAATCGCTGAGGATATTGGTTTGAGAACAAATCATGTATCTAATGTATTAAAAGATTTAAAGGAACAGGGTATTGTTGTATGTTTAAATGAAGAAGCACGTAAAGGCAGATTGTACAAAAATACTGATTTAGGTCTTAAAATTTTAAAATATTTATAAAATCTTTTTTATCTTAAAAAGGGATTATTAAAAATAGTTTTAATAATTTATACAAAAAAGTAAATTATGATGATTAGTATAATCATCATTATTGCAGAATTAATTTCAATATTTCGATTGTCAATTATGACTTGTTAAACTCGTCAATTGCACAATCTACTATTTTCAAAACGGACTGGTCTAGTTTGGGGTATGAGTCATTTAGTGCTACAGGTATGTTGTCACAGTACACTACTTCCAGACCATGGGATATTGCGTCTTTTGTTGCAACATCTACAGCTGCTGCTTTAAGTTCAGTAAGCATTACGTCAGCTTTGTCCATGTACTTTTGCATGTCCTGGCGTAAAAGAGGTCTATTGGATAAATGTGAGGTTGTTCCGACAACTTCGCAATTGTAGTTGTTTTCTAAGTATTCTACTAATTTATCTTTAACTTCTTCAGGTGCAGTTGTTGCAAATAAAACTTTTTTTCCATCTATTTTTTCCAAAGGTTTTGGTCTGAATACTGTTGATATTACGATTGCCTCAGGATTTATCTCATTAACGAATTTTTCGATTTCAGTTATCTTTTCACTGGAACACATTGGCTCTTCACACATTGTCAGTATTACAAGATCTCCAAGGCCTATTCTGTATGGTCCGAAATATGTTGTTAGGTTTTCAATCGGCTGGTTTGCTCCAATAAGTACGATTTTCTTGTCTGTTTTAATAGGGGGGATTGCGGCACCGCTTCCTTCAAAAATTGCAAATTTGGAATCAACTTCATTTGCAAGTTTAGCTCCTTTTTTCATGTTTGTAAGGAATACTTCACCTGCCATTCCTCCTCCGCAGCGTCTGCATCCGATGGTTAAAATTCTGCTCATTAAAGCATCTTCCCAATGGTCACTGGCTGCATGCACGCCCTTTTCTGATTGTTCGAGCAGGAATTCTGCATTGATTTCCAGTTTTTCACCGTGCACTATTTCAGGCTCTTCAGGTCCTCCTCTTCCCATTGCAATGACGCAAGGTTCATAATCGTTTTTGTCAATCAACCTTGATACGAATCCGGATACTGCAGTTTTACCGATACGTTTTCCGGTTCCGAGAATGGTTATTGAAGGTTTTTCCATAACATCATACTGGGAGGTAGGTTCAAATTTGAAATCAGGTCCTTCATAGGTTATTCCTTCGTTTAAAACCTTGCAGGCGATTTTGAATCTTTTCGGATAATCAAGTATGGGTTCGTCGCTTAAGTCAAATACGGTATCTGCATCGTATTTGCGGATCATATCGACAATGATGTCGTAAGGGATGTCTTTATCCTTTGCAAACTGAACTGGAACACCTAGTTTTTCTGAGTATGACTCTTCTGAGTCATCCCTGAGCTTTTCTGTTCCACCTATAAAAACAGCACCTACAATATCAATGTGTTCTAAATTATTCAGGGTATCAATTGCTTCTTGAGTGACTGGCAGGTAGTGTTCACCGTCAACCAAACAAAGCATTCTGTTTAAGGCTTTCATGTTATTAAATATAATTTTTATATATAATAAGTTAAAGTATTAAATATGCAATTCAATCAAATCAACATAGGCGAAACCCACATCAGATTGACTAGTGATTTGGCAAGTCATAATCTGAATGAATATATCTTTTCCATTAGGCAGGACCTGAAGGATTATATTTTAAAAGACAATGACTTTCTTCTGTCAATTACTCCGTTGGACATTCCTGATGAAAATCTCTCAGAAATTGTTTATAGGATGTTTAAATCATCAATCATCTGTGATGTTGGACCTATGGCATGTGTTGCAGGAACAATCTCTGAAATGGCACTGGAATATCTGATTCGAAGGGGATCTTCATATTCGATTGTGGAAAACGGAGGGGACATTTCAATTGTCAATGACAAAAAGCTTCTTTGCGGAATCTATTCAAACAACAGGGTTTTAGGAAATGGCATTGCCTTTGAAATCAGGAAAAGAAAAAGACCCCTTGGTATCTGCACTTCTTCGGGAAAAGTTGGCCATTCAATAAGTTTTGGCGATTCCGACAGTGTCACTGTAATTGGCAAATCCACTTCTGTCTGTGACGGGCTTGCAACTGCAATTGCCAATAGGGTCACAGGCATCACCAGTGAGGATAAGGTGATGAATGCATTGGAATTTTGTGAAGATTATCGCGAATATTTTGATGGTGGTTTAATAATTTGTGATGAAAATGTTGCAACTGTTGGAAAACTGCCAAAGATTGTTGAAACAAATGAATTCGATATCAAGCATTGAATTTACATGCTATATTCTTGAAGAAATGTTTAATTTAATAATGGTTTTAAACATTTTTTTCATTTAAATTCATCAAATCTTTCAGATATTTCATTTGATTTTTCCAAATATATTTTTTGAATTAAGTAATCTACATGAACTTGTGATGTTTTACAATTTTCATGGTAACTTCATAGTTTGGCTATGATTTACCTCATTATTTGGTAATTGTAAAGTATTTTTTAATGCAATATTTAAATATGATTAATATACAATATTATTGTATAGAATAAGGAGTTAAAATTTTAACTAAAATAAAATTAGTTAATTGGGTTAGATATCTATGTACAAAGACGAAATGATACAATTACATCAATTTTTAGTATATGTTTTAAAATATTTAGCAGAAGATGACCAAATTACCAACGATTGCAGTGAATATATCACTCTTAAAATCAGCCCACACCATATTCATAAGACAAAGGCAGAGCATAAGCATGCTATTTTTGTTTTATGCAAGATTATTTCTCAGTTAATTGCGGAAAAGGAAAATGAATCCATTCCGGAAAATGTTCGCAATTCATTAGCAGATTTGGTAGCTAGATCTGAAAGTGAAATTAATGCATAATTTTTTTACTTTTTTTATATTATTATTTTTTTTTCAAAAGGCAAAATCTTAAAAAGTTTTATATACAATTAGATATTAGTATTATTAACCATTAAAAAAATTAACACGTGTGATATTTTGAAATCCTTTGAATTTTTATCAAAAAAGAGAGAAGAAAAGCCTAGAAATTGTGGAATTACAATGGTTTTGGATAAAGGTTTAGGCCTTGAAACAGCAGAAAGCTTAATGAACATCTCAGGAGACTATGTGGATTATCTAAAATTCGGATGGGGAACATCAATAGTTCATGAACAGGAAATAATCAAATCCAAAGTGGAAATGTACAAATCACATGACATAACTCCTTATACAGGAGGAACACTGTTCGAACTGGCATACAAAGCAGATAAACTCGAGGAATTTTTTTCAGAAGCACATGAACTGGGATTTCCGGCCATTGAAATTTCAGACGGTTCAACCGAAATTGCCCATGAAGACAAATTAAACTGCATTCAGCTGGCAAAGGAAAACGGATTCGAAGTACTGTCTGAAGTAGGTAAAAAGAACCCTGTTCTGGATGAGGAACTCACCTTGGATGAGCGAATTGAATTCATGCAGGATGAACTTGACAGTGGATCATCACTTGTCATTGTAGAGGCAAGGGAAGGTGGAAAAAATATAGGAATATTCGATAAGTCAGGAAATGCAAAAGAAGACGAAATAGATTATATTCTCGAGAATTTTGACGGCAGCAAAATCCTCTGGGAAGCACCAAACAAAGACCAACAGGTCTTTTTCATATTAAAATTAGGAAACACAGTCAATCTGGGTAATATTTCCTCAGATGACATCACATCCCTTGAAACATTAAGACAAGGTTTAAGGGGAGATACATTAGGCAAAATATAAAGGTGTATTAATTGACTAATAATAGAACAATCGATAAAATAAATGAAAAAATCGATAAAGGCGAAGCAAACATCTACACAGCAGAAGAATTCAAAAAACTCATAAAAAAAGGTGATGCACCAAGTTTCGATGAGGTGGATGTTGTAACCTGCGGTACATGCGGTGTAATGAGCGGAACAGCGGCAATCCTCAACTTCATTATTTCAGAACCGGGAGAGTTCATCAGGGCATCAGAAGTCTATATAAACGGTGTGCCTGCATATGCAGGACCATGTCCAAACGAATGGCTAGGCTCAGTCGACGTTATACTTCACGGAACAGCACATTCAATTTATGATGAAAGCTATGGCGGAGGATTTTTACTTAAGGAACTTCTAGAAGGCAAGGAAGTTAATGTCAGGGTTGAAAGCGCAGACGGCAAAACAATAGAAAATACAATAACCATGGAAGATATCACCCGTGCACAGCTAATCGGTGCAAGAATGGCATTTAAAAACTATACTGCATTCACAAACCCGAACAATGACGCAGTTTCATCAATTTTTGCAGCCACTCCTCTTGAAGGAAATTTAAGGGGACTAACATTTTCAGGCTGCGGAGACCTAAACCCCCTTCAAAATGACATTCCCCACAATGTAATCAGAGAAGGTTCAAAGGTTTTAATCAACGGGGCTCAGGGCTATATTTTAGGAGATGGAACAAGGTCAAGTCCAGAAAAACCAAACCTGATGCTTTCAGCAGACTTATGTAAGATGGACCCTTACTATATCGGAGGATTCAAAACAGGTCAAGGCGGAGAAATTTACGATACCGTAGCCATACCGATACCTGTATTGTCACAGGAAATCTATGATAACCTGCTTGTAACAGACGATATGGTAGATATTCCGGTAGCGGATATCAAGGGACGTCATCTGCCTTTGGATGAAACAAACTACGCAAAATTATGGGCAGACCATGATTTGAGACCACAATACAACAGACAGAATTGCGCAAAATGCGATAAATGTGTAGTGGAGGAGATTTGCCCTACAAATGCATTCAGAAATGAAAGACTAAATCTGGCATACTGTTTCGGCTGTGGAATGTGTGCAAGCTACTGCACAAACTCAGCATTTGAAATGGACACCGGAAGTGTTGATTTAAATATTAACGGCAGCAATGTCAATGTTCCTATAATCTGCAGGCAATCCGACAGATTAAGGGCAAATAAATTATCATTAACATTAAAGAAAATGATTGAAAAAAGAGAGTTTAGATTGTAAAAAAGGGTGATAACATGTCAAATCAGCAAAAGATTACTGACTCACCAATTGATTTTGCAGTTGAGATAATCAATGACGTAAAAAACTCTAAGGAAGAAGGGGTTTTAAAGTGTGTGCAATGCGGAATGTGCACATCAACATGTCCGGCTGCAAGACATTCAGACTATAATCCCCGTGAAATAATCGAACGTGTACTTGACGGTGACGAGGAACTGCTAAAGGACGACAATATATGGAACTGTTTCTATTGTTATACCTGCCACAGCGTATGTCCTGTCGGAAACAGCGTCTGCGAGGTCAATCAGATTTTAAAACAGATTGCCATAGAAAACAGAATAGGCTATGAAAAGCTTTATGAATATCTGGGATTTGCAGACTCCTATTTCACCGCAGCTATCGGAGCAATTCCTGAAATATTTTTCACAGACATTGACCGTGACGTGCCTGGCTGGTGGGATTTCAGACAGCACCTGGATGAAATAAGAGACGAACTGGAACTTGACCCGCCATTAATGCCATCAGAAGAGGTAATTGATGAGGTAAGTACAATACTTACAATAACAGGTTTTAAAGATAAAATAGATAAAATAAGATCTTCACAGGAGGATGAACAATGAAACAGGTTCCCGACAAGGACATATTGCTTTTTAGAAGCTGTCTTGTAAGTGTGGAATATCCGGGAGTCGAGGCTTCAACAAAATTTGTTTTCGATAAACTGGGAATTGACTATGCAATTTCAGAAAAACAAACCTGCTGCACTGGCTTGGGACATTATTCAGATGTCTTCAACCAGATTGATACTTCCGCCATAGGTGCAAGAAATTTCAGGATTGCAAAGGATATGGGAAGACCAAATCTTGTGATGATGTGTGCGACATGTTATGCAATCAATAAAAAATCAGTCAAACTGCTCAATAAAAAGGACGATTTGAGAAATCACATTAACAAGTTATTTGAGGATAACGGATTGTCACACCTGAAATATGAGAAGGATGACCTTAAACCAACTGAAAACATATTCCACGTGGTTGACATTATCTATAATAAAAAAGATGAGATTAAAAAACATATAAAATATGATTTAAGTGACTATACAATAGCAACCCATCACGGCTGCCATTACTGTAAGGTCCATTATGAAGATACTATCGGAGGAGTAAGGGACCCGAATATAATGGATGAGATAATTGAAGAATGCGGATGCAAAACAATTGGATGGTATGACCACAAGAGAGCTACCTGCGGAACAGGATTCAGGCAGAGATATTCAAATCCTGACTTGTCTTTTACCGCAACAGCAGATAAAATGAATGCAATAGCAGATGAAGACGTTGATATTTTAGTTCATTTATGTCCGAATTGCCATATTCAATTTGACAGATATCAGCATCTGATAAGCGAGAGAGAAGGCAGAAACTTTAAAGCTATTCATTTGAACATAGCACAGTTTATTGCACTGGCGATGGGCGGTGATTTTGATAAGGTTATTGGTGTCAAGGCACATACGGTACCTATAGACTCAGTCATTAAAGAGTTGAAGGAGATTGAAAAATGAGGGATGATTTAAAAGTTGGCGTGTTTTTATGTGAATGCGGAGGAAATATTTCGGACGTAATAAATTTGGATGAAGTAAGAGCCTCCCTTGATGTTGAATTTATAGGGCAATTCGAAAATTTATGTTCACTGAACGGACGTAAAATTATTCGTGATGCCATATTTGACTATGATTTGGACAGGGTTGTTGTTGCAGCATGTTCACCGATAAGTCACGAAAAAACATTCCAGGATTATGTAAAGCCTCTCAATCCTTATCTTATGGACATGGCCAATGTCCGGGAACAATGTTCATGGGTGCATTCCGATAAAAAGAAAGCAACTCAAAAAGCCATAACTTTAATCAACGCTTCCATTGAGAAGGTAAAGCAGTCCGATGCTGTCGACCCGATTTACTGCCAGACACCTGATGAAGTTGCAGTAATCGGAGGGGGAATAGCCGGAATGAATGCGGCACTGTCTCTTGCAAAACAGGGAACCAAAGTCACTCTGATAGAGCAATCACCTTCAATCGGAGGGCATATGGCCAAAATAGGTAAAGTGTTTTCTCCTGTCAAAATCGCTGAAGAATGTGGAATGTGTCTTTTAAACCCTATTTTAAACGAGCTTGTCTGGAATGAAAACATTGAAGTGATGACAAACACCAAGGTCATCGAATCTGAAAGAAGGGCAGGAACCTACAATTTGATTTTGGAAAAATCTCCCCGCTATGTTGACACTACAAAATGCATTGCATGCGGAAAATGCGCCGAAGAATGTGAAGTGGAAGTTCCAAATGACTGGAATGACAATTTGTCTTTAAGAAAAGCTATTTACAGGCCATTCGGCCAGTCATATCCTGAAGCCTATGTCATTGACATGGACAACTGTACCAAATGCAGCAACTGTGTCAAGGCATGCAGCATGAGGGCAATTAAACTCAGGGGAAAACCTGAAAGGATTCCTCTGCAGGTAGGTTCAATCATTGTAGCAACAGGCCACAAGCTCTTTGACATGGAAAAACGTCCTGAATACGGATATACAAGATACGATGATGTTATTACCCAATCTGAACTTGGACGCATAACTGGCGTAAACGGTCCGACCAAAGGAAAACTCTTAAAGTCCAATGGTGAAGTTCCAAAACGTGTCGTGATGATACAGTGTGTGGGTTCACGTGATGAAAAGCCTGACGGACATAAATACTGCTCCAAGATATGCTGTACAGTGGCTCTAAAAAATGCAAATATCATCAAGCACAAATATCCCGACACTGACGTTCTGATTTGTTATACCGATGTGAGAACACCGGGAATGTTTGAAAAATACTATAAGCATACTCAGGAAAATGAAGTGAGATTCCTGCGCGGAAGACCAGGTGAAGTCGTTAAAAAAGGAGATAACTTCATAGTCAGAACAGAAGATACTCTTAAAGGAGAATTTGTTGAAATCGAAGCGGATATGGTTGTGCTTTCAACAGCTATGGAACCTTCACTGGGTACCCGTGAGATAGCTGAAACATTAAATATCGGAACAACAGAGGACGGTTTCATTAAGGAATCCCATCCAAAAATCAAACCGGTAGCTACTGATGTTCAGGGAATATTCGTCTGCGGAACAGCACAGGATCCAAAAGACATTACTGATTCAATCATGCAGGCCACAGCCGCTGCATCAAAGGTTTCAGAATACAATTATGGAGGAGTTGAAATAGAACCTTTCATTGCTGAAATCGACACTGAAAAATGTAATTTATGCGGTGAATGTATTAAACGCTGCAAATACAAGTCAATGAGCATTCAAAATGATGAAGTCTACATTGACCCTATGAGCTGCACAGGTTGTGGAAAATGTCTGGTAGGATGTTCACAAAGGGCCATTAAGGTAAACGGTAACATTGACGAAAAAATCATGGCGACAATTAAAGGGGTATTGTCCAAAAAACAGAAAGATGAGCGTATGATTTTGGTATTCCTGGACAATATCGGTTATACTGCCGCCGACAATATTGGTGTAAACAGACTTTCCTATCCGGAATCCATCCATATTATTAAGGTAATCTCTGTAAATCGTGTAAGGCCAAATCATATCAGGTATGCTCTTGATAACGGTGCTGACGGCATATTCATCGGCGAGTTTCCTGGTGATTTGATGTATGATGATGTCGAGCGCAAAATCAAAGGTGTTAAAAACAGAATTGAAGAGTTAGGTGAAGACCCTGAAAGAATAGAATTTTCCAAAGTATATATTCCATATTTCTCAGGCCTTGCCCGTAAACTAACAGACTTTGATAAAAGGATTGCCGAGCTGGATGAAGCAGAATTATAATTTTTTGAATTATACTTTCTGCAACTTCTTTATTTTAAAAAAATAATGGGGATGATTAATCCCCAAAAAATTTATTTATTTTCTTTGTTTAAATAATCCACAATTTCTTTGCCATTATCTGTAATTTGATATAGTCTCCCTTTAGAGAGTTCTTCATTTAGACACACGACTAAATTGTTCTTTTTCAAATTAGATAATGTATTTGATACTTGTGTCTCTCCTAAATTAGTATCTTTTGCAATTTCTGTGGGCATTTTTATTCCTTTTTCCAAACTTTTCAATATTTTTATTTTACATGTGGATACCTTCACATATCCAAGGTAATAAAAAAATTGTTTTTCGTTCATAAAATGTAATTGTGCATATTAATTACTAAAATTTTTATATAATTAATTTATATGATTTTAATAAGGTGTTATTAACTTTAATAACACTTGAGTCTAAGTTATTTTTTTTTGGTGATGTTGTTTTAAAAAAAGTAAAAAATAGATATTAATCTATTTAATGGCGTTCATAAATCTTTCTTTGATTTCAACAGGTGTCAAATCAATAATCGGTGCAGATGAATTGCCTGCTTCAGTTTTAAAAACAATAAAGCTTGCATCATCACTTTTAATAATGTCCTTTAGATTGATGTCTTCAAAATTGTAGCTGTTTTTAAAGCCAACGCTTTCAGCTATTTTGCATAAATCAATCTTTTGAGCGTAAGTATCCTGATTGCCTGTTGAACCGTAGGCACCATTGTCAATAACAATCCATGTAAGGTTTTTTGGATTGTTTGCAAAAATGGTTACCATTGAACCCATATTCATTAAAAGAGACCCGTCTCCATCAATAACGACAACATTTTCATCCGGTTTTGACAATGCAAGACCGAATCCTATTGATGAGGCAAGACCCATTGACCCGATCATATAGAAGTTTTTGTCACGGTCGTTGATTTCATATAACTCTCTTGATGGAAATCCTATGTTGCATACAACAATTTCGTCATCAATGTATTCCATAATTTCATAGATTGCTTCAAATCTTGCCATGTTATCACCAATATTTAATTTCCAAAAGTATGCTTACTGGTTTTCCTTCTTCAACGGATAAATCCCAGGAATTTCTCACGTCCACATATGCCGCATCAGGTGTTGCAGGTTTAAAGAATTTAAAATTCATGGCCTCAAGAATCAATGGTGTTGACTCTCCCATCGGAACCTGTCCGCAGATGTTTTCCCCTTCTGTTCCCCTATGGCTCATTATCATAAGCAAAGGAAACTCATACAGTTCTGTCAATGATTTCAGTGCATTGATTGAGTTTCCAAGACCGGAATTCTGCATTAATATGGCTGTTCTTTTACCTCCAAGAAAAGCCCCGGCACATATTCCGATACCTTCCTCTTCACGTGTAACCGGGATGTGTGTGATTTCTTCATCCTCATCAATCATATTTAATAATTTTGATAGGTTTACGCATGGAACACTAACGATAAAGTCGATTCCCGCATCTTTAAGTCCGTTATAAATAGCTTCACTACTATCCATTTTATCACTTCATTAAATAGTATATTTTAATATTATAAAAATATATTTAAATTATTTTCATTCAGTAATTTTTAGTTTATGTTAGTATTAATGGTATATTTTCTTTTTAATTAATGTACATTTTAATACATTTGGTTTAATTAATAGTAACCTTTTTATTTAACTTTAAACTTATATACAATCATGTTTGATAAACTACCTATTTCTTCCAAAACAGAAAGGATTCTCTCCAAAGCATTGGATGAACCTATCAGTGTTGAAGAGGCAAATCATTTAATGAATATTAAAGGACATGATTTGTATCCTTTACTAGCAACAGCCGATTATTTACGGCAAGAAATCGTTGGAGACAACGTAACATTCATTAATAACTGTAATATCAATTTTACCAATGTCTGCAAGGTCAGATGTGGTTTTTGCGCATTTGGAAAAGATGCTGATGACCCTGAAGCATATATCCTGAATGATGAACAGATTTTGGAAAAGGCCAGGGGAGCTGTAGCCAACGGCGCTCGTGAATTTACATTAATGGGAGGTGTACTTCCTGATGCAGACATAGAATACTATGAACATCTTCTGACACTTCTTAAGGATGCACATCCTGACGTTATGATACACGGATTTTCACCAACAATGATTAGTGATGCATGCAAGGTTTCAGGAATTGATGTTGCTGAAGGCTGTGAAAGATTGAAAAGCGTAGGTTTGGACACTTTACCTGGTACAGCTGCAGAAATATTGACCGACCGCTCAAGGGAGATAATTTGTCCTGAAAAGGTAAGCGTAAGCGAATGGGTGGATATAGTTAAAACAGCACATGAAGTCGGAATTCCAGGTTCTGCAACAATAATGTACGGACATGTTGAGACCTTGGAGGAAAGGGTGGAACATATTGATGTTATCAGACAATTGCAGGAAGACACTCATGGATTTACCGAGTTCATTCCTATGACATTTATGCATGAATACTCTCCAATCTTTTTAGAAGGTCAATCAGACCTTGGAGCTACAGGAACACAGGATTTAAAGTTATATGCAGTTTCAAGACTGATGCTTAGAGATTTAATTCCAAACATTCAGGTGTCCTGGGTGAAAATGGGATTCAGATTCGCACAGGTATCACTGACTGCAGGTGCAAATGATTTGGGTGGTACTTTAGGTGGGGATGAACTGTCTGCAGCTTCTGGTGCTCCTGACGGTGTTGAAGCATCAATAGGAACTTTGGCAAGAATGGTTGAAGATTTAGGAAGAAATCCTATTGAGAGAAATTCCAAATATACTGAATTTTATCCTATTGATTCAGGCATTAAAATGCCTTCAAAATAATTTTTAGTGATGTTATGAAGAAATTTATTGTTATTGACGGTTTGGATGGGTCTGGAAAAGACACTCAGGTTAATCTGCTTGCTGAAGCATATCAGAAGAAAGGACGTGAGGTTACTGTCAGATCCCATCCCTGCAGTGACAATAAATTTGGTAGAAAATCAAAACAGGCGCTTTTAAAAACAGGAAAATATAATAAAATTAAAGCTACAGTCTATTTCGGTCTTGATGCAATCAGGTCAGTTCAGATGTATTACTATAACAAGGATGTTGATGTAGTAATCTTTTCAAGATATATTCTGGCTGTAATGTATCTTCCAAATGTTGTCAACACAATTGTCTATAAAATAGTTGCTTTTATTCTTCCGACATCTGACTGCATGTTCTTTTTGGACATCACTCCTGAAGAATCCTTAAGGCGTATCGGCTCACGTGATGAGGAAACTGAAATGTTTGAAAATATAGATTCACTTAGGGAAAACAGGGAAAAATCACGTAAGTTCACATATAACTGGAATGTGGTTTCAGCAGATGACGCTCCGGATGTCATTTCCGAAAAAATAGTGGCCAAATGTTTCCAGACAGATTAATCTTACAATACTTCTTTTATGCCGTCGCTTGTAATAATCATCAATGAATTAAGATTTTTAAGGACAACTGAAATGATTGGATGGGTTTGGATGTCCTTGTGCATGAAAATTAGCTCCTGGTCAATTATATCAATCCAGTTTACATGATAGACTACAATTCCATTTACAATCAGGCCCAGATATTCAGGCACGAATCTGTTTTCATTAATCTCTTCAAAGTATTGGTTTTTTCTTAAAGTTTCTCTTAATACTTTATCCATATTAAACACCTTTTCTTTCATAAACGAATTTAGGAACTGCCTTGTCGAATGGGTCAAAGGTTTCTCTGTTTTTAACTTCCATGCATTTCATGCTTACCTTTGAGTGTAATGATGAAGGAAGTCTTAAAATCCTTTTCAAGTCAATTGATACCTTTGCATCAATTGTTGCAAGATTTACTCGAGCCATAGCTTCAACAAAGTTTTTATATCTTCTTGGACCGATATCTCTTTTGAACAATCCCCAGTTATCCTCTTCAAGGTGGTGTCTTGATGCCATAATGTCTTTCATAAGTTTGGGATTGATTCCGTCCAGCTTTTCATTACCGACCAGATGCTGAACATTGAATTTGACTTTATCGGTGAATATCTTTGAGTATCCTATAGGAATTGAGAAATGCTCGAAGTTAAAGCTCTTGTTTGAAATTTCAGAGTTGATGAACTGGGATTTCGGAACTTCTGCTCCTGCAACATACTTCAATACTTCTGATCTCAGTTCACTGTTTGCAAGCATCATTTCATCATCTAGTATTCTGATGTGATATCCTCTTCCGGAATATATCAGATGTATGTTTTTAAGACCCAAATCACCTTCAAGAGTATCAATTAGAGAATTAACAATTTCCAAAGCTTCACCAAGACAGGTTTCACAGACTCCGTCACATTGACATGACCTGATTGGAATGTCCTTTGCATCAACGTCAAAAATGTATTCGGCCTTCAGCCAGTCTTCCCTTCTTCGGGGATTGTTGTAAAAAGCTACTGATATGTATGCTGCAAAAGGCGCCTTGTATCTGAGGAATTTCCTTAAGGATTCTGTTCCTCTGAAGACTTTGTATCTGTCGTTAGGTCCTCTTCCGTTGTGGTCAAAACCGAATTCTCTTTTTTTAATGTCTTTGGCGATGAATTCAGGTAAGTCTGAAGGGTCCCATTCTTCACGATAATATTGCCTTCGCTCTTTGATTGTAGCTTTTGAAAACATGATTAATAGTTTATTTTTAAAGTATTTATTATTTGGCTAAGTGTGATTTTGCACACTTTTATAAATTATGTAAATTAATATAATCACATGGAAGAGTTTGTTGAAGTTATAGGTGTGGAACATTTGAAAACTGTCCTGTCAAGTTTGTCTCCTGAAGATATTGTAAAACCGGCTTATGAAAACTGGATGCCGGGCATAAAAACAGGTCATACCATCGTGAATCTTGAAACAGGCAACGTTTACGGTATCTCTGTGGATTTGAACGAGCTTCATTTCGTAACAGAAATGTATATTGAAATATTTACAATCAAGTCCAGTGAATATCCTATTGATGAGCAGGAGCTCTTTTCACCCCATGAATATGAGGAGTTTCTGGAGTTCAGCAGCGACGATCCGTGCGAGTACATTCCGGATATCATATCTGATTTTTGTGAAATGAAGGGAATTGATGAGCATGAACGTAAAATCGGACTTTTAGCCTATAATTTTGAAAAAAATGAGCAGGCAAACTATAACATGTGGGAATCTAAAATATTAAACAAATATTATGATGCGATAATTGAAGACCACAATCCTTTCAAGTTTTCACACTCAAGCATCTGATTTTTAATTAAATCAAATATGTATTCTTGTTTTTTAAAAAAATTATTATAACTATTTTAACAAAATATAACTATGAAAATTTCTTTGGAACCTACTTTAATTCCTTATAACAAAAATAAGGATTCTTCTTTAAATGTTGTATATTCCAGTTTAAATTTTTCAAAATCAAAAATTCACACATTATCGTTAAGAGAGGGTTTCGATTCAAATCTGTTATTCTTAGCAGCTACCTGCATTGCATTAACCAAATTCACTAACACATCAGATATTTTCATAAATACCAAATTTACAACTGATAGAGAATCAAAACATGTTTCATTGCACTTTGCTGAAAAAAACAGGAATATAACTGTTTATGACTACATAAATAAATTAAGCGAAAACATATCCGACTCATCACAAGACTCCTTAATTCAGGAGCTCCATTTCAACCATGTTTTCAATGATTATTTAGAAGATGAAAAACACATGTCCTTAATGATTTGTGAACATTCACAGTTATATTCATTAAAATTAAAATTTGATGCCAATAAGTATACTTATTCCTATATTCATTCTTTTTCACGAAGCATTAAAAAGATATTGAATGGTACAAGCCAGAAGCTGAAGGAGTAGTGTTTGTTGATGCCAAAAATACCAGTAAAACATGCCACAAATGCGGCCATATAAATGAAAATTTAGATGTGAAAACACGAGATTGGATTTGCCCGAAATGCGGTGAAAAATTAGATAGGGATGTCAATGCTGCTATTAACATACTTAACCGGTGGAACCCCGGGGGATTGCCTAGAAAGCACTCAATAAACGATTGAGTAATAAAAATAAAACTCTAGGAATCCTCATCCTTTATAGGATGGGGTGGTTCAATTTTTGGACAATTTATTCCTCTTTTGGAGCTTCCTTATCAAGCTGGAATTTTTTACGCCCATAGCATGATAAAGGATTGTTTATTCCTTTACATGACTTGTCGGGATGGCACAGTTGCGGAAGGTGTATTTTTATTTTCTCACAGCTCATTGGAGTATACCATTTGGTTTCTCCTTCGTGGTTGATGTCTACCCTGTCGTGCATTCCAAAGCCAAGTTTTGAAATGATATTGATTTTTTCCTGAGGTTGGTCTTCAAATAATGGTGGTGTACAGTTGTCTGCAGCATCAAAAATCAATGGTAAAATCTCATTTTCAGTAATGCTTAAATCAGGATCCATATCTGAAACCTTAACGCTTTCATCTGATGCGAAAATTCTGGGATATAATCTTGCATATGAAGCAAATGATGTTAAAAGAAGTACAATTGCATCGTTACGACCTCCTGAAGATACTCCGTCAACGGTTGCCTGTATGCATGGTGGAAATGCGTCAGGATTAAGTTTTCCAGCCTGAACGGTACCGTAGATTCCTCCGCTTCCGGCATAATACTGGTTGTATTTGCTGATTTCTTCAGGTATGAAGTCCTTAAGATTCTCTCCGATTTCTATGATTGCAGGATGTATTTCGATTCTGGCTGACATTTCCTTGATTCTTGCAATGTATTCTTCTGTTTTCTGCATTATCAGTCTTGAAAGGATTTGTTCCTTTACACTGTCTCCGATTAATATGGAATACATTCTCTCAGGACTTCTGTCTGTAAATTTGTCACTGAAACGTTCAAGAAAATCATCCTGCTGAAGAATTATTTCGCCGTTGTCGATAAGTAAATCTGTGAGCTTTAATTTTTTTGTTGAAACAACGTCTCTCAGGGATTTCCAGTTGATTGACCCGTCGACTTTGACTTCATCCATAACCTCGTCAATGATTTCAGCTCTTGACATTGGAGGTATTTTTGCAAGTCTTTCTAAAATGAGTGTTCCCTGTGATTCAACGAAAAGCCTGGTTTCGCGTGAACCTGTATTGAACTGAATAGCTATGGCCTGGCATAAGATGTGAAAAATAACAACGTCCTGCATGAACAGATCTGAATTGGTTAAAAATTCAAATTCGGCTTGTGTGTAGTTTTTGTTGTTCTTTTTTTCAATTGCCCACTGTATGCGTTTCATGGCATAATCAGCATATGATTTAGGAATCAGGGAATCATCGGATATTCTCTGGTTTGTGGTGTGGGTAATGGTATCAATCATTGATTCGTCTTCTTCAAAAATCTGGTTTAAATCACCGTATTGCCTTACGATTTGTCTTCCTTCATTTGACAACGGGTTGATATATGAAACTTCAGCCATGTTTTTAACTTTTTATTTCATGTTTTAAATAGCTAACTCATTTTAAAAAGCAATATTGATTTTTCTTTTTAAATTTGGCTTGTTTTGATTTTATTTTTCAAAATTTTATTTCTGGTATATATAACACTGTTAAAAATAATACTTTATTATATATAAATTACATAATTATATCATGTTTAAAATAATTAAGGAGAAAAGTTAAATGTCTAAAATTTTTATTTCATGTGCACTTCCTTATGCAAATGGTCCATGTCATTTAGGCCATATACGTTCTACATATTTGCCTGCAGATATCTTTGCAAGGTACAACAGAATGATTGGAAATGACGTGCTGATGGTTTGTGCTACCGATGAACATGGAACTCCAATTGCAGTTAAGGCGGATAAAGAGAATAAAAAACCTATTGAAATTTCCAAAAGATATCATGACATGATTGTCAGCGATGTAGAATCAATGAACATCTCTTTGGATAATTTCACAAGAACTACTGATGAAGCTCACTATGAAATTGCTAAGAATTTCTTTAAAAAGTTATACGATGACGGATATATCTACAGGGAGGACATCCAGCAGTTATACTGTCCGAACTGTAACAAGTTCCTTCCGGACAGGTATGTTGAAGGATTATGTCCTGTATGCGGTTCCGAAGCTAGAGGAGATCACTGTGAAAAATGTGGTAAGGCACTGAATCCTACAGAACTTGACGAGCCACACTGTATCACATGCGGAACAACTCCTATAATCAAGGACACTTTCCAATATGCATTCAAATTGTCCGAATTTGAAGATGAGTTAAAAGACTACATTAACAATAACGAAAACCTGCCTGCAAACGTTAAAAACTATGCGTCCAACTGGCTTGAAGAAGGACTTACCGACTGGATTTTAACCCGTGATATGGATTGGGGTATTCCGGTACCGTTGGATGAAGCGAAAGGTAAAGTATTGTACGTTTGGATTGAAGCATTCCTGGGTTATATCTCATCTGCATCACAATGGTCAAAGCAATCCGGCAGTAAATGGGAGGAATACTGGAATGACTATGTCGTTCACTTTATCGGTAAGGACATCATCTACCACCACTCAATATTCTGGCCGGGACTTCTTAAAGCATACGGATGCAAACTCCCTGACATGATTTATGCAGGGGAATTCCTGTCACTGGAAGGCGAAAAGATGTCAACAAGTAAAAATTGGGTTATATGGATAGCTGATTTCGTAAAAGACTATGAACCTGATTTGCTCAGATATTACCTGACAATTAACGCTCCTCTAAACAAGGATTCAGACTTTTCATGGGATGATTTCCAGAGAAGAAACAACGATGAACTTGCAGATGTAATCGGAAACTTCCTGCACAGGACATTTGTTTTCACCAAAAAGCAGTTCGACAGCAAAATCCCGGAATACGCAAATCCTACTGAAGAGGATGAAGAATTCAGACTTGCAATAGAAGAACTGCCTGACAAAGCCGGCCAATACATTGCAAACTATGAATTCAGAGAAGCATTGCTTGAAATATTTAAGGTAGCTAAAAAAGGAAACAAGTATTTCAACGACGCTGAACCATGGAAAGCAGTTAAGGAAGACAAAGTCAAAGCCGCAAACTGCCTATACTTATCCAATCAATTGGCAAAAACATTGGCCTACATGTTAAAACCGTTCCTTCCAACAAAAGCGGATAAAATAGCTGAAATAATGAATCTTGGAAGCTTGGATAATTGGGAAGATGCAAAAGTTGCATTGCCTACAGGCCATGAAATAAACAAGGCAAAACCATTATTCAAAAAGATTGAAGATAAAGAAATAGAAGCTCAAAAAGCTAAACTAAAAGAAAACTTAAAAGAAAATGAGGATGAAACTATGAGTGATTTAGTAACAATAGATCAATTTGACGAATTTGTAATAAAAATAGGTGAAGTTAAAGAAGCGGAAAAAATCGAAAAATCCGATAAATTATTAAAACTGCAAGTGGACTTGGG
Source organism: Methanobrevibacter sp. (assembly GCF_015062935.1). Lineage (NCBI taxonomy): Archaea > Methanobacteriati > Methanobacteriota > Methanobacteria > Methanobacteriales > Methanobacteriaceae > Methanobrevibacter > Methanobrevibacter sp. Next base: position 92,168 of record NZ_SUTM01000006.1, read on the forward strand.
TGAAGAAAAACCTAGACAAATCGTTGCAGGACTTGCTAAATTCTATGATGCTGAAGAGCTAATCGGAAGAAAAGTATGTGTTGTAGCTAACCTTCAGCCTGCAAAACTATTCGGAACATTATCCGAAGGAATGATTTTGGCAACCGGTGCATCAGGAGCATTGCTCTCACCGGATGAAAATGCTGAAGTCGGTGAAAGAATTCAATAAATTTGATTTAAATGGAAGAATCTGTCCTGGTAAATAAAGCCGAGAACTACCTGAAAGAAATTGCAAATGATTCAATTAGTTTGGATAAGATTGAAGATTTTGACAATTTCAAAAATCTTTATTTTAAGCTAGTTGACAGATTGGACTATCTTCAAAGATTGAAAGACGACATGGATGCACAGGGATACACCACCCCTTTCACATCCTTAAACAGATACGGAACAAAAGCAGTAAACGAAGTATCTCTTGAAGAAGTTGGTGAAAACAGCCGTCACAACCAGATTTTCAGAATGAAGGCAAACTCCAAAAAGAATATTCTTGACAGAGTCAAATCCGCAATCGATTCACATAAAATCGCCATTGGAAACCTTGAGCAGTTCGGATATGTAAAGTGCAACAACTGCTATAAGAAATACTCCATTGAAGAGTACAGAAAAAGGGATGCAACATGCACATGCTCAAGCAAAGGATTTACATTCAAAATCAACAAGGAGGCAACTCACCGTATTGATATCATTCCGTTCCTGCCGTTGTCAGGAAATTACATGGTTCTGATGAGTGGATTGTCTAATTATGGTCGTGATTCATTTAAGCAGGTTTTAAACATGCTCAAACAGGAGCGTAAAGGTGTCGTAAAGACAATTTCTCTTGTCATCAGATTCAGGGATAAGAACAATCGCCTAATCAGAAAAAACGTTTCACTTGGCTCAGAGCATGTCAACAATTATGAAGAGGAATTAAGGCGGATTTATGGTCGAAATGTAAGGATAGAAGCTTTAAGGTTCCATAGAACTAAACCTGCAATAATCGACGACAAGCATGCAAGAACAGCTCTTGCACTTGCATACGTAAAGTATGCAGAGTCAATCATCCATGAAATAAAAGATGACATATTGAAAAGAAGACTGGCTGACTTCAAGCGAATGAACAAATACTTTGAAATCAATGCAAAGTATGAAAATGAAACTCCTGATTTTTTAGACAAGTATGACCTCAATGCAATAGATGCCTGGAGACAATCCAAAATACAGAAAGAACTTCAGAAATTGAATTATGTAGACCGGTTCGGCAACATCAAAAGGTCTTTGAGTCGTGATTTGAAAATCAGGGAGTCAATATATAACAACAACTTAAAAAACATCGCATCAGCTATTATAATGTGGGATATTTTCAGATATTATATGACCACATCAAACAATGCCCGTAAAATCACAACAGGTCCTTTCCCGTATATACGTGTAGAGCTTGACCGTGAGCAGAGAAAAGTATTTCAGACAACCTACAAAAAGGTAATAGAAACACTCACCAGTTTCACAGACCTTAAGATTATTCCTGTTCCTGAAATGGATTTGCTTCTTTATGAAAAGTTCAAATTCGAAAAGCAGTCCCGCAATTCAAACATCAAATTCAATTATACCGCTCTTGGAGCTGCACTGATACACCAGAACTCAGATATTGAACTTGAAGAAATCAGTAATGCATTCAATATCAATGAATCCCGTGTTAAAAAGGAAATTAAACATATTGAACAGATCAGAAATCCGAAAAGCGATAAGTCCAAGAAATTCCTGGATTTAATTAAGAAATAGTGATTATATGGATGAAGATTTAACCACAATTCATATAACAAAGGCCCTATCATCATCAATGATTGTTGAGCTGATAGAGAAATACCCTAATTTAAATGAGATCACCTGTTCTCCAAGCGTTTATAATAGAACTTCCCAGACATATATCGATGCATTAAGCCAATTGGATATTGAAGTGGTTAAGGAATATAACTGGGGTGCCAAATCAAAGACCAATGGGGCCGAGTTTGAAGTTCTTGAATTGTCAAACCAGGGTTTGAAACCAAAAGAAATATCCGAAAAGTTAGACATCACCCTTAATCGTGTTTATTATTTGCTTAGAAAATGCAATGCTAATTTTGATAACAGAAAACGTAAAAATAATCATGAAGATGTTAAAAACCTTAAAGATGAAGGCTTATCTGCAAAAGAAATTTCAGATAAACTGAATATTCCTTTAAGAAGCGTTTATTATATATTAAATAAAAAATAATTGTGATTTAATCATATTCTATTTTTTTCACAGTAAAGATTATATATTATGTTTTAATCATTACAATTTTACTAATTGACTTCAACAAGCTTTAAATTCTATATTAAATAATATATTCGTAGTTAAAAAGCCTTTAATATTATTAGGGGGTAGATAAATATGATTTTTGTTAAATTTAACAGATATTTATTTGCTAATTGTAGCAGTTTTTCCATACGCTTCTACGGTGTTCCCTCATTTCATCTCTTGGAGGTGAGAAAGGTGGAGTTAATTATCTTCATGATTGCAACATATAGTTTTAATTTTGTTTCAGTAATTAAAGCTATTAATGTTATTGTTGATTGAAGATAATATCTCAGTTTCACCTCCAGTTTAGGCAATTAAATATTATCAAAATATCAATGATAGTCATTTGAAATCATTAATGATTTCGTGGAGGCTTTTTCCCTTAGATATCATTATTTAATTGCCTTTTTAAAAAAATAATCAAGTTTATATAGGACATTCCATAAATTATTACATAGAAATTTACTTTTCAGTAAACTTCTGAGAGATGAAATTATTTAATGTCTGTATGGAATATTGTGGAGTTTTTCTCTGCAATAAGACATTAAATTGAACTTTTTTGAAAACACTCAAAACTACAATAAAAATTATCAGACTGACATTTCATGTGTGGTGAATATTGTTAATGGCACATATGATGCATATAAAAATCAGTATACAGCAATTGAAGATGATTTTATAAGTGCTGTTGGAACATATCTAATTTGACTGTACAGATTAAAGCAGCTAATGTAAATACTGTTTACAATGGAGGCAAATACCTGACTGTCACTATTGGGATGTTTATGGCATTACTAAAGTTACCTTGAAAGTCAAAGGTAAGATATACTATGTAAAACTAATTCCAGGGTAAGGTTACCTTTAAAATTACCAAATTGACTAAAAAAGGTAAGTTCACCGCAACCATCAAGTATGCAGGAAGTAAGTATTACAAATCAAAATCTGTAACTGCAAAAATTACTGTTAGGTAGATGGAAAATTCATCTACAAACCTTATTTTTTTTTACAATGCTCATTAATAAGTACTAAAAATTAATATCTGATATTGTGCTTTTTGAGAGTCATTTTGTAATAATAATTAAATACTCTAAAAAAGATAATAATTAATGTAAAAAGCATTTTGCTTTTTTCAAGTTTCACTTGAAAAAGTGGGTAATTAATTTAAGGGAGGAAAAAACATGGAAAGAAATCAGGCAGCAGGAATATTATCCATAATTTTAGGATTAATTTTTATAATTTGTCCTGTTTTTAGTACATTAGCATTGACTGTTCTTATCGGATTAAGTTTAATATTCCTTGGTATTGTATTGATATTAAGCGGATTTACAGCATTCAATATTATTATTGGTATTCTTGCTATTATAGTTGGGGCTGCATTTACATTTAACATTGCCGCATTGGCGATTCTTTTCTCATTGCAGTTCTATGTAATCGGTATCCTACTGATTTTAGCAGGTATTGTTGGCCTTTTCTCAGGTCCACAAATGTCAAAAATTGCTTCTATCTTGATAATAATATTCGGTATTATTTCATGTGCTCTTGGAGGACTTTCAATCGATCAGCCATTATTTGCTGCAATCCTTATTGGAGTAAGTTTAATTGTCAAAGGTGTAAGTTTATATCTTGAATAGAAGTCGATAAGCAATCTTTACGATTGCTTTTATTTTTTATTTTTTAAATTTATACTTTTTTTTAGTAAAAATTGAGTTGGTAAAATTAATCGTTGATTAATACTTTTTTTATAATAGCTAAAAATTGCAATAAAAAAACCAAAAAGAAAATTTAAAAAAAAAGAAAGTAAATGAGAGATGATTTCTCATTGTTTTTTAATATTTGCATTCTGCAGCCGTAACGTTAACAAGAATACTATGCCCATTATTACAGCTGTAATCTGCATTACGAATGCCATAGTATCCTGAATTATAATGTTAACAATTTCAACAACAGTATGGTCTGATTTAAGGTCGTTTATATTATTTACTTTTTGGAACTGATCAATGACAACTTGTTGGAAGTGTTCGTCTCCTGAGTGATCCGGTGCATATACATCTACTGCATGAGAAATACCACCCATTACACCAAGAATTAGAATTATTCCGATAATTGCTGTACCCATTGATTCACCTAATGACTGACCGGTTGAATTAACACCGGATGCGTTGTTCTGACTTTCCGCAGGAACATTGGATAATGAAATATCAGTACATAATGCCATGATAAAACCAAGTCCGGCTCCTAAAACAAAGAGTCCAGGCATTAAAGTCATTATTGAGGTGTCCAGTCTGAATTGATAGCTTAAAATCAGACATCCGATAATTGCCATTATACATCCAATTGCTATGATTATCTTGTGGTTCAATTTTCCGGTTAAACTTGGAGCCAAAATTGCAAAAATAAGCAGACCTATAGTCATTGGAAGTGTGGTAAGACCTGTATCAAATGCATTTAACTGCAATACGCTTTGCAGATACAGGGATATTGCAAATAATGCCCCTCCCATTGAAAGGTAACTTAATAACAAAATAATAGTTCCAGTTCTTAAATTTCTGTCTTTGAATAAGTCTATATCAAGTAATGGCACATCGCCGTTTCTTTTTCTTCTGGTTTCAAATAATGCAAAGATTACTAATGCAACTAATCCTAAAACAATTACAATTATGCTGGTTGTGAAATCTTTGGATAATGATAAAATACCTAGAACCAACAATACAAGACCTATAAATGAAATTATAGCACCAGTAGTATCCAAATCTTTTCTGGATTCAGTAGGTGTGAAATCAGGTATTTTATTTCTGAATACTAAAATTATGAAAACGATTATTAATTCGGTTGCAAATCCGTATCTCCAGGAGAGGAATGTTGTCATTATACCTCCGAAGAGAGGGCCTATAGCTGCTGCAACTGCACCCATTACACCTACAATTGCCAAAGCAACTGTACGTTTTTCGCCTGAATATGTTCCGCTTATTAGAGAAACGGTAGCAGGTAACATTAATGCTCCGGCAACTCCTTCAATTACTGACCATCCGATAAATAACATTGTAGAACTTGTACTTACTGATGCAGTAAAGGTACCGAGACCGTAAAGTGCAGTACCGATTAAGAACAGTTTCTTTTTACCGACTATGTCCTGAAGCTTTGCACTGAGCAGCATGAATGCAGCAGTAATGAGAGTATAAAATGACATGATCATTTGAATGGTACTCACATCAGTATTCAAATCAGCAACAACCTGAGAAATACTCACATTCATGAATGTAGCGTCCAAAGCTATAATAAAGGAAGCTAAGGCTATAACTATTAGTGCCATCCATGAAGCTTCCTTAACTGTTTCATTCATTTATTATCCTCCATATTTTTCAATTTAATAATAAGTAATTTTAGAGATATTTCATTAAATTTCATCTCTTGTTATTATTATTTACTCTTGCTTTTTAATATAGTTTTTGTGTTAATCTTTTGAACAATTAATGTTTTAAGACTTATTTTTCATGTTTATATTCCATATTTTTTCTGAATTGTGAATGATATAAAAATTCAAGGGGTTTATATTTTGAAATAAGATTTGACGTTTGTTTTGAATCAAGGTTAAAAAATCAATTAAAAAGGGTTTTGTATTATTAGTCGGTTTATATAAAAATGAGATTTTTAATTTTGTTATTCTATTAAGTATTTAATGATGAATTCATGAAGTATAATTGAAAAAAAAGTTTAGGAAGTAGGATTTAGAATCCTAAAAATCCTAATATTAAAGAAATGATAAATAGGACTATTGCTATTTTTAAAACTGTTTTTAAGCCTTTAAAAACGGCATAAATTATAAAAACAATTATGAATATCCTAATAAAGTTCATTATCATATTTTCCATCATATTATATGGCCTCCCTCAGGTATTGTTATTGTTCCCTATTTGGAAATATTTCTTTTAAATTCAACCTCATTTTTCATAATCCTTACTATAAAGATTAAATAAACTTTTTTGGTATCTATATTTAATTTATAACTGTTTTAATATATAAATTATTATCCTTCTGCACTCTTTGGCCTTATTGAATAATTCAAACCGGAAATGAAAGCTGATGTAAAATTGATATGTCAGTGTAAAATTTGACTTTATAATATTAAAAATACTGTTAATTAAAACAAAAAAATATTCCCCTAACTATGATTTTAATGAATTCATTTTCCACTTTAACTGCACAGATTTGAAAATTATTCTTAATTTGAACTGTACATATATATCAATGGAAATATGAAAACATTAAAGATTAAAATATAAGAATTGATAAAAGTAGTTTCATGGAAATTTTTGAGATGGCCTGTGAATTGATTATTCCAATTTTAGTGTTTGGGGTGCTTTTTGCAGTTGGAAAGATTATTCATAATAAATTAATTAATAGTAACAGTAGAATTTTAAATCCGAGGGAATATTTCCCAGAACAGGAACTTGAAACATTGAAACAGGTTTATTATTTGGTCATGATGCTGATTTTCTTTGTTTTCATATTGTACATCCTGATATTTGACGGAAATGATTATATTCCGATTGCTGTTTTACAAATTCTTATATCAGTATATGTTGCTTTAACTTTGGATTATGGTTCTTGGAACATTGAACCACCCCACCCTTAAAGAGGGTGGGGATTCCTGAATTTTTTTTTCATTTGATTGGTTAATTTTAATGTTTTTTCAGGCTATCCCCGTTGAACCAGCGGTTTAGTATATTAATTGCGGCGTTTATGTCTCTATCATGTGTTTTTCCGCAGTTTGTGCATTTCCATTTGCGTGTTTTGACTTTTAACTCTTTTTTTATGTGTCCGCAGTGGTGACATGTCCTGCTTGTGTTATGGCTTTTTACGAATTGTACACCGTCTGCTTCGGGTTTGTAGAGTAGGAATTTGTCTTTTAGTCTTTGTATGAATCTTGATAGTGGAAATATCATATTCTGCTCTCCCCCAATTAAAATTTTGATAGTTGAGTAGTTTTTTTCAAAGACTATGGTATCGTATTCTTGAACTAGTTGAAAGGTTAATTTTTCAATATAGTCTTTTAGTTTGTTTGTTCTTTTATTGTACCATTTTAGTAGTCTTTTTTGTAGTTTTTTCCATCGCCTGCTTCCTTTTCTGCATCGTGACATTAATTTGTTGATGTGTTTGATCATTTGGTTTTCATGATCAACATCAAAAAATTCCTTCTGCATTTCGCTTGTGACTAACCATCCATTTTTATTGGAATTAATATCACACCCAATGTATTTTTCAGTTAATTCTAGATGTTCTGGTGGATTTGTTTCTATGTTGAATGATGCATAGTGATTTAATCCATCATAGTATACTGTTATGCTGTTGAATTTAGTGTCTGGGTGGTTTAGTAAATCCAGATATTCTATGCTTGTGCTGAATGTTACTTTTCCATGTTTTCTTAATGTTAGTGTGTTGTTTTCTACTGGTCTTTTATCTTTTCGCACGGTTTGTCTGAAGCTAGGTCGTGTTTTCTTTTTAGAATGATAAACTGGAGGATTATGCCTTTTGCTTTTATGACAATTTTTAAAAGATTTATGCAAATCATCACGTGCCTGCTGAAGACTGGTGGACTCTGTATCGTTTAGGTAGGGTAATTCTTTTTTAGTTTCTTTTAAGAATTGATTTAATTCTTTTTGAGTTGGAATTTCAGTAGAATCCTCACCATGTTCGGCTTTGTATTTGCTTAAAAGTTCATTATATGTTTTACGAGTACAACCATAGTTCTTTTTAAATTCTACTTCTTGTTCGGGAGTTACATGAAGTTTAACAATCAATCCTCGAATAAAATCACCCATAAATCCACATCCTCTTCTCAGTTTACATTATTGATTATTCATAATCTAAAAAAAAGAAACTAAAAGAAATTTTTTTTTCTTTTTGACTCTTTTTTTAAACCCACAATTAATATTGCACAACATATTCTTTGTAAATTAGTTATATATAAAAAAAGAGTAAGAGCATTTGGAAAGTAATCAAGTAACGCACTCAGAACAATTTTTCACACTCAAAACAATATTACAATCAACATAAAAAAATGTATACTGAAAAAAAATAACATCCATAAAAACACAAAATAAATAAAAATGATAAAAGTTATTAAAAAAAGATAGTACACACAACAGTGCAATTCATCCACGACCTAAAGAGGTCGTGGTATTCTTGCATTATAAAGATAAAATAATGTTTTTCCTTCTGGTGCCTTATGAATCAATAGTATGGCTTGTTTTAAATGTTGAGCTTATGATATGCCGATTTTCTTTATTCACGTAATTGTTTATGTATATTTTATTTTGGTATATTTCACCAAATTCAGAAAATATACGGAGACAAATGGCCTTGGAATTACAATCATACTGTTATTTGCCATAGTATTTTTCAGTTTTCTTGTCACATTATTTGCAGAGGGTGCTGACCCTTTAAATGCCGCTGTAATGGTTTCAAATGCATTTACAAGTAACGGTTATGCAGTGCTTGGTGACTCTGGCATGGGTAAATTGACAAGTATGATTTTAGTTTGGGGAGGATATGTCATATCAGGTGTAGGTACTGCAACATTGACTGCCGCAATTCTATTGAGACATAACCAAAAACGAGAAAAAGAATTGAATGAACGTTTGGATGAGTTGGAATCATTAATTAAAAATAGTAAAGAATAGAATATGGAAGTTTTCCCATATATTTTTCTATTCTTGGCTTTTTTAAATCTTATTTTTTTAATTCAGCTAAATTCTCTTTAATCAGCTTATAGATGTTTTCTGCACCGATGATATCATCATCGCTGACCTTCCAGCTTGAAGGGTACAATATGAATGGTTTGGATTGATCTCCACCTGCTCCTCCATGGCTTCCGACCAGTTCTTCAAAAGCACATACCTCATCAGCTTCCTCATCATAGAAACTGTTTACAAGGATATCAGGAGTATGTTCGAATGAACTTGTTCTTTTCAGATGTCTTGCGATATTGTCTCCAAATCCTTCAAGAGGGTTTTCACCTTCAATTTTATCGCTGTCAAGGTAGTATGTTCCGTTTTTACCAATGGCAAGGTCTCCGTGTTTCTGGGATTTTACTAAGATAAAACCGACATACTCGTTGTTTACAATGCCCGGTATGAGCTCAGGGAAATAGCTGTTAAGTTCCTCATATGTTAACCTTTTGCTCCATTGTGTCAGATAAATCATAGCAAGGTTACCTGAAGCCAGTACAATGACTTCGGAGTCACTTAATTCCTGTGCTTCTTTTTTCTCTTTTTCTATTTTCTTGTTTTTTCTAGAAAATGGAGTGTAGTCACCTACAAAGTGATCATCATTTGATGTCATTTTTGCAAACATGGTCATGTCATCCGGAAGAAGTGATTTTACAAAGTCCTCAAAGGTCTGGCCGTATCTCTGGGTAAATGTAGCACCGTTTGTCTGACCGTGGTCTGACTGAATCACGAACTGATAATCCCTAGGACTGTACTTATTCGCATCGGTTAAATGCTTAATCTGTTTGTCCATTTCCCTTAATGCAATCCATGCGTCACTGTCCCTTACTCCTGAGTGGTGAGCTATTTCATCATAACCGAGATATGTTGAGTATGCAACATCAACATCACCGACCATCATGTCTCCGATTAAGGTGGAAGTGTTGATTTCTCTCATGAATACATTTGTAGCCGCTCTTGTTGGAATGTACATTATTCCACGTCTTATTCTTGGCCTGACATTTTTCACGGAATGTGTGAACTGTGACCAGATTTCACGAACTATATCTGCAAGAAACAGAGCTACAATACGTGCAAAGTTGCTCGGATTGGAGAATACTGAATACCATGCCTTATTGTAGAGTTTACCGAAGTCCATTATCTTACTGAATGTAAATATGACGTTGTCGGTATCTCCTGAGAATAAATTTGATCTGCTTGCTCCGTTGTCCACAAGCAATCCGTCACCATTAGAGATTCTCTGTTCTAATTCAGGCACTTTGGTGATTCCGGAACATTGCATCATCTGATTGCCGTTGCTCTTTTCAATCCATCTGAATGCAACAATGCCTTCATTGTTTCCGTGAAGAATTCCTGCCTGGCTTGCACCGGTCTGGGAAGACAGATCAGTTTCCCACATTCTGAGATTGTAATCGTTGCTTTCAATCATTTTTTTCATGGTAGGCATTTCGCCTCTGTCGACCGCTTCACGTAAAACTTCATAAGCAAGTCCGTCAATTTCAACAATTATCACTCCCGGATAATTCTTTACATCTGATTTTCTTTTCTTTTCCGCATCATTTAAAACAGCCCTGTAATATGAACTGTCATCCTCAATTGTTATTAATGAGGAGAGTATTGTTGTAACGGCTGCCATTCCCAATGGGGCGAGAATAAGTGCTGCGCCTTTAATTTCTATTCCAAACATAGGTGCGAAAATCTGAAGCAGGAGTCCGTTCAATATCAGTGTTCCTACACCGAAGGTTAAAACCAAAAACGGCATGGCTATTCTTGTTAAAATCGGCCAGAGTATTGCATTAACCAAACCGATGAACAGCACTAATAGCAGTATGTCACCAGAGTGGCTGATTTCAACTCCTAATCCTAAAATACTTATCAAATATATTCCTATGATATTTCCGATAAATACGATTAAGCTTCTTTTCAAGCTTTTTTTCGGGGTTTGTTTTTCCTTAATAATTTCCATGTCAATCACGGTTCCTTAATTATCTTAATTTAAATGGGCAATTTTCCGGTGTATTCCTCAATTATAGATTTGGCATCATCTAAACTTATTCCTGTTTTATTTTCAACTGTTGATTTGATACTGCTTAAATTGGTATTGTTTACAAAATCACTTGCCTTTGACTGCAAATCTCCAGTTACATTTTTAACTGTGGAAATGGTATTGTCTAATTTTGTTTTGTTGGGATAAACGTTTTTGTACTGTACTGATTTTGCCATATGCACAGCAATGTCCTTGTTGTTGCAGCAGATTATAATGCTGTCGTGTGTTGTTTCATTGGTTAGGGATAGGCAGTAGAACTTGCCGTTGAAATCTCCTTTAACGGCTTTGAATATTGGGTTGTTCACCAGTTCCTCAGCATTTATAACATAACCTGTAAATCCGTCAATATCCTGTTTTTCTCCTTTTTTTATCAGTTCATTCAGTGTATTGAAACCCAGTTCGGATACTTTGATGAGACTGTCATCAGCATTGCTGTTATATGTAACAAGTATTCCATTGTCCCAATTCCAAACTTTAGCACTTTCAAATTCGCCTTTATATTTGGTCTGGTTGGCTGGAACATCTATGGTTGTCCCATTTGGTGTTATTTCAATTTTTTCATAATTTACGGTGGTTAACATTACAAAAATAATGCCTGCGGCAATTATTAAAATTATTATTGCTATTATAATTATTTTTTTATTATCCATTAACACACCCTCATTATCTTTTAGTCAGTACTAAGTTAACTTGCAACCAAAATTTCATTTTCAGTTTAACAATTACACTTATGTATAAAGTTTGTATTTAATAGTATATATTATAGATGAAAATAATCAGGATTCTTCATTTGTTTTAACGCATTCCTGTTTTTTGTAAATAACTTTTAAATATTACTTTTTTTATAAATAATTAATAACTCTTAAGAGAGTATTAATAAAAGTTTATGGAGTGTAAATATGGATATAATAGAAATAATTAAGGATGCATTTGTATTTCCATCCAAAGATGTGAAAATATTGTTAATATATGTTATCCTTTCAATATTGGCAGCATTTTTTGCCACAATGGGATCAGCAGTATATGTATTTGGATTTTTAATCCCTGAATGTTTCATGTGGGGTGGAATGGCAGTTGTACTTGCAATGTTAATCGGATGGGTAATGTCCGGTTATTCAATCAGTGTTATTAAATCAGGTATTGAACAAAATGATGAAGTTCCTGCATTTGACTGGTGGGAAAATTTCATCACAGGATTTTACAGTTTCGCCACTACAATCGTTTACTATTTAATTCCAGCTATAATTGTTGCAATTGTAGGATTGATGACAAATATCTACGGCAATATCTGGGCGGTTATTGATGAAATTGTTAAACAGATTTTAAGTGTTGCATCAGGATATTCTTCAAGTTTTGCATATGACTTAATAGCTCAGGCATTATCCCAATTAATAGTTTCTTTAGCTATCACTATGACAGTTGCCATAATAGTATTTATAATCTTTTCATTCCTTGAAACCATGGCACAGGCAAGATTAGCAAATACCGGCAGTTTAGGTGAAGCTTTAAACATCTATGAATCTGCAAAAGACATAAGAAGAATTGGTATAGGTAAAGTAATAGCATTAATACTATTGGTTATAATCGTTGTTGGTGTTATTAATGTAATTTTATCAGCTATATTTAGCTATGTACCGATTTTATCAATTCTTTCAGTTATAATAACTCCGTACCTTGTATTATTTGGTCAAAGAGCTATCGGATTATTATATTCTGATATAGCTTAATATTTTTAAGCTATATTATTTTTTCTTTTTTTTTAAATTGTGGATTTGAATTTCAATTCTTAAAAATAGAATAAATAATTTCTTTTTCATATTGTGTCTGTTTTTTTTTAGTTTATAATTGTTTTTTTATATAATATTATTATATAACTCTTTATTTTAATCTAAAAACAATTTTTACTTCAGTATGAACTAAATAAAAAATATTTATATTATAAAACTCAAATTTATAGCTAATCAAACTCTTGATCCAAAAGGGGGTGATATTTATTTTGAACAGAATAATATTGCCTATGATGGGATTTAAAACATTGATTTTAATGAACTCTCCTCTTGGCAAAACTATTTATCTTTAAAATGCAAGAATACCACAACTTCTGCAAGTTGTGGATGAATTGCACTATTGGGTGTACTGTCTTTTTTAATTAATTTTATTGTGTTTTATTTTATTTGCGTTTTTTTGAGGCTATTTTATGACATGAATTTTTATTCAGTATACTTTTTTGTTATTGGATTATTAAATAATTGCTTTGATTATGAAAAATTGTTTTGGTTTTGAAAAATTGCTCTGAATTCGTTATTCGATTACTTTTCAAATGCTCTCTCTTATTTTTTATATATGGGTAATTATAAATGAGATATTATTCAATTAAATGTGATTTTAATTGTTGTTTTAAAAAAGAGTAGATGTTTTTTCATTTTTTTTAGATAATGAAATAAAAATATTATATATATTGGACTGGAGGAATGAGATTTATGGATGAGTATATTCGAGGTGTGGTTGTTAAGCTTCATGTAACTCCCGAACAAGAAGTCATGTTTAAACAAAACTATGGTTGTACTCGTAAAACCCATAATGAACTTTTAAATAAATATAAAGCCAAATATGGTGATTGTAATAAAATTCCAACTAAAAATGAGTTAAATCAATTTTTAAACGAATCTAAAAAAGAGTTACCATACCTGAAGGAAACAGAGTCCACCAGTCTTCAACAGGCACGTGATGATTTGCATAAAGCGTTTAAAAACAGTTTTAAAAGCAAAAGGCATAATCCTCCAAAATTTCACTCTAAAAAGAAAACACGACCTAGCTTCAGACAAACTATCCGTAAAGACAAAAGACCAGTAGAAAAAAACACACTAACTTTAAGAAAACACGGAAAAGTAACCTTCAGCACAAGCGTAGAATACCTGGATTTATTAAACAGTCCAGACACTAAATTCAACAACATCACAGTATATTATGATGGATTGAACCACTATGCATCATTCAACATTGAAACTGATGCACCAGAACAACTACCATTAACCGGAGAGCACATTGGATGTGATATCAATTCCAACAAAAACGGATGGCTAGTCACAAGCGAAGGACAAAAGGAATTCTTTGATGTTGACCATGATAACCAAATGATCAAGCACATCAACAGATTAATGTCCAAATGCAGAAACATGAGCAGGCGATGGAAAAAACTAGAAAAAAGACTACAAAAATGGTACAACAAAAGAACAAACCAATTAAATGACTACATTGAAAAATTAACCTACAATCTAGTCAAAAAATATGATACAATAGTCTTTGAAGAAAACTACTCTACTATCAAGATTTTAATTGGAGGGGAGGAAAACATGATATTTCCTCTATCGCGATTCATAAAAAGATTAAAAGACAAATTCCAACTCTACAAACCCGGAGCAGACGGTGTACAATTCGTAAAACCACACAACACAAGCAGAACATGCCACCACTGCGGACACATAAACAAAGAGTTAAAAGTCAAAAAACGCAACTGGAAATGTCCAAAATGCGGAAAAATACTTGATAGGGACACAAACGCAGCAATTAATATTCTAAACCGCTGGTTCAACGGGGATGGCCTGATAAAATACTTAAATTAACCTTATTAAGTGAAAATAATTCAGGAATCCCCATCCTCTATAGGATGGGGTGGTTCAATCGAATGGGGGAATCATTATGAGTAACCGAAAGAAATTTCGGATAGTAATACTCATATACACCATTATCACGTGGTGTTTAGCATTATTCATCATATGGATTATTTATAATTAATCCGATGTCATAATTGATTTTGCCTTTAAATTGTAGGAATATTCAATATTATAATGATTGTTTTGCGATAGCTTAATGGGGCTATGTTTGGGTTTGTTTATTTATAATTGACACTTCCTACATTTTATTATAAAATAATAAACTTTATATATGATTTATTTCATATTACTATTAGAGTTTATGTCCACTTTTGGGTACTTAAATTCTGATATTTGAATAAATAGTTTTAGTTCAATGTCTACCTGTTCAAGCATGATTAAATCATGTTGTAGGCATTGATTTTACTAATTTCATTAATTAAATTTTTTTAAGGAAGATAATATATAAAATATTAAATAATTACTTTTTTTAATAATGAGCATTATATATTTAAATATGATGATTTTACCACAACTTCCTTTATATGTAATAGCAATAATCTGTGGATTACTGTCTTTTTCAATGACCAGATTATTCATGCCGAAAATTATTCAGAAGATGGAGGATGCTGATATTGTTGGAAAAGATATCCATAAATCCTGGAAACCTGTTGTTGCTGAAATGGGTGGATTCGGTATCATATTCGGATTTGTCATTGGAATGTTTTCCGGAATTTACATGCACGACATTCTGGCATTTCCGCTGGTCATAGTGCTTGTTGTAATACTTCTTGTTGGAATGATAGGTATTCTGGATGACTTGCTTGCGCTTTCATCAAAGTCCAAGTTCTTTTTGCTTTTCATTGCAGGTCTGCCACTTATGTGGGCGGCACCACCTAATGTGGGTATATTATATCTCATTACAATACCTATTGCACTGTCAATCGGATCCAACCTGACCAACATGCTTGCAGGTTTGAACGGAATCGAATCAGGTCTGGGTGTTATTTCAATGGCATCACTGACAATAGCATGTATCATTTTGGGAAAATACGATGTTACAATCATATCCATGAGTATGCTCGGAGCGCTCCTTGCATTCCTGTACTTCAACAGATATCCTGCTAAAATATTTCCGGGGGATACCGGTACACTTATTATCGGAGCGGCAATTGTATGTATTGCATTTATCGGAAGGGTAAAATTAATAGCTATTATTGTACTGATGCCTAATATCATCGATGCGGCACTGAAATTCTATTCCGCAGGTGTCATGAACCGTTCCCAGCAAAAGCCTACCCAAATTAATGATGAAGGTAAACTGGTAAGGCCTGATGTGGGATTCAAATCATTAATAAGGCTGATTTTAAGAAAACCAATTGCCGAAAAGAATGCGGTAAAAATAATCTGGGCAATAGGTATAGTATTTGGAATACTGGGTATTATCGTAGCTTTGACAATGCCTGGAATGCTTGAAAACAAGACACTGATCAATTTCTTACAGATTAAGGAAATGTTCTATCATATAGGATGATAACATGAGGCCATATGTAATATTGAATGCGGCAATGACACTGGACGGTAAAATCGCAACAGCCACCGGAAGCTCAAATATTTCCGGTGAGGAAGACCTTAAAAGGGTTCATGAAATCAGAAAGGACTGCGATGCCATAATGGTTGGAATAGGCACTGTTCTAGCTGATGACCCAAGGCTTACAGTTCACAAAATCAATGCCAATCCTGAAGACAATCCTGTCCGTGTAGTAGTGGACAGCAAATGCAGGACTCCCGCAAATGCAAGAATAACAAACAGCGATGCAAAAACCATCATAGCATGTGCCAATGAATACAAGGATGAACTGATAAAAACAGATAAGTATGAAACCTTTAAACAACGTGGCGTTAAATTCTTATGGAGCGGTGATGAAAGGGTGGATTTGACATCCCTAATGAGTTATCTGCATGAGGAAGGAATTGAAAAGCTAATGCTTGAGGGAGGATCAACTTTAAACTTTTCCATGATTAAATCAGGTCTAATTGATGAGATAAATATATGTATTGCTCCGATGGTTGTCGGAGGGGCAAACGCCAAGACATTCTTTGACGGTGAAGGCTTTGATACAATGGATGAATCAGTTAAACTGGAGCTGGTTGATTCATTTACATTAGGAAAAGATCTGATTTTAAAATATAAAGTTTTATAATAATTATTTTTTTAATAAAAAAAGAAAGAGAAGAATAATAATTCTTCTATTTTTTAATTTGTGCTGTATTTTTAACGGTGTCCTTGAGGTATGTAGCCTGATAGGTTACTTTTTTACCTACTTTAAGCTTTTTAAGAACACTTGATTTGATTGTTACCTTTGCAATACCTTTGGAATCTGTTTTTGCCTTGTATGCTTTACCGTTGAATTTAAAGGTCACTGTTTTTTTGCTGAGGTATTTTCCATTTATTTTACTTAAGGTTGCCTGCAGTACAAGTTTTTTAGCGGATTTTTTAACAGTTACCTTTTTAAGGCTGACAACATGTTTTACTGTTATTGTTTTTGTAACGGTCTTGCCTAATGAGGTAATTTTGATTTTATAGGTTCCAGGAACTTGTGTTATTTTGAATGTTGCAGCGCCGTTTTTTGTGGTTAGTGTTTTTGATATCTTACCGGTAATTTTGACGGTTGCGCCGTTTTTAAGTTTTCCGTCAGTTCCGTAAACCTTAATGGTATAGTATGAACCGCTGGAGTAAATGACATTAACGTTACCTGCAATTATTTTAGGCTCATATGTAGGAGTGGATTTTAATGTTCCGCTTCTTGTAAATGAATTATATTTGTCGTCTCCTGAGTATGTTATTGTATATGGGCTGGTTTCAGCATTTATATTAGGTATTTTAACAATAGCTTTTCCATTTTCATCAAGAGGATAGACATAGGTTTCACCATTGACTGTTAATGTAATGTTTCCTGTTGCATCATCAGGTAAATCGAATTTCAGGCTGTTTCCAGCTGAAATTGTGCCAATTTGTGGGAATTTAATTTCAGTTTTGGAAGTTGTTTTATTGGTAGTGGATTTAGTTTTATTCACAGTTAAAGTACCGATATCGTTGAATGATTTGTACTTGCTGTCTCCAGTGTAGGTTAGTGTATATGTATAATTTCCATCATCCAAATCCTTTAGTGGAATTTTACAGATTCCGTTTACCACATCAGCTTTATATTCAACGCCTTCAATAATCAATGTGAGGGTACCTGTGGCATCGCTGGACATATTAATCTCGATTGTGGAATTGCCGGATGGAACAATGAGTGAATATTTGATATTTGAGGATTCATTATCGTCATCAGATTTTTCGAAAACTGTTAATTTCATTGTAGCACTTGAAGATTCAAATCTTGATGTTCCTGCGTAAACAACTAAAAGGGAATAAACTCCGGCTTTTGATGGAGTGTAGGATAATCTTGCAATACCTTTGTCCACATTTGCCTCACCTATTTTTGTCTCTCCTTCATAGAAAATAATAACTCCTTCGCTGACCTGATCAACACTTCCGGTTCCGGCAATCAATGTCATTGCTTTACCTTCGGTTCCATTTAAATTGGCGGTTATTACTTTGGTTTTGGCTTTATTGATAAGTATTGTAGCTGTTTTTGTCATGCTGTCATGATTAGCATCCTTAACTGTAGTTACAGTTAAAGTATGGGTTCCAACATCCAATTTAGGAAATATTATTTTATTTCCGCTTACTTCAACAGATTTACCGTCAATTTTTGCGGTGAACTTAGGACCGTTTGTGTTCACGGTCATGTTGTATGAATCACCGTATCTTAAGGTAACATCACGTATATCGCTTAGATAATCATTTTTAATAACGGTTATTGTAGATGATTTAGTTACCGGATTGTGATTGGAATCAGGAATTGTTGTAACTGTTAATGTATGGGTTCCTACATCAAGTTTTGGAATAATCACTACATTTCCAACTATTTCTGCAGTTTCTCCGTCAATTTTTGCAGTGAATCCTTTTGCTCCGGAAGTTTGCACGGTTATGTTTGAATCGCTTCCGTATTTTACATTAATATTATCAACGCCAATTACTGAATCGATTTTGCTAACTGTTATTGTAGCTGTTTTTGTAACGGATACGTGGTTGTCATCAGGAACTGCAGTTACAGTTAAAGTGTGGGTTCCGGCATTCAGGCCTGAAATTAAAATTTCATTGTTCTCATCGACATTAACGAATTTGTCATCAATTTTAGCGGTAACCCTGACAGCTCCGTGAGGTGATACTTTCACCCTTGAAGTTCCGTTATAGTACATGCTTACATCATTAACAGTGATTGAACATTCAGCTTTTTCTACTGTTATTGTTGTTGTTTTGGAAACTGCATTGTGATTTTCATCAGGAATGGTTGTAACGGTCAGGGTATGTGTTCCCGCATCAAGCTGAGGAATTGAAACTGTAAGGCCGTTTACTTCAATGTCTGAATCATCAATTTTAGCTGTAATACCTGTTGCTCCTTCGATTCCAACAGTGAATTCTGCTTTGCTGTCACTGTCCATGGTCAGATCTCCAACATTTCTCAAAAAGGAATCTATTCTGTTTACAGTAATCTTTACTGCAGCGGATGACTGTGTGTAGTTATCATTTCCCGCAAAATTAATGCTCACGTCATATGTTTTTGCATTTAAATTGACTGTAGGTACTTTAATTTGTCCGTTTGCATTTGTAGTATATCTTTCAGCTCCGTTCAATTCAACAGATAAAACAGCGCCGCTGATTGGATTGTTATCGCTGTCTTTTAAAGTCACTGTTAAAGTATCTCCTTTTTTATAATCTGTAGTCAAATCAGATGCAACTATAACCGTGCTTTTCTTATTTTCACCAGCATTTGTATAGTTTTCAGATGATACTTTAAGGCAATCATCATGATTAATGTTGTTGGGTGATGCAGATGATGTGTCTGCATTGACTAAGTTTAATTCTTGATTAAGTTCATCACTTGCAACTGCCGTTTGATTAGCATCACTTGCGCAAACGCTTGCAATGCTGAATAGGCAAATGATTAAACATATAAAAATGAATATTTTTTTAAATTTCATATATTAACACCAAATGTTTATAAACGATAACTATTTTTGTTTTTTGCTTTATTTAACATTTTTTAAAAAAAGATTGTTTCGGCAATAAAAAACTAAAATTAAAAAAATTGTGACTTGACGCCACATTTGGATAAGACTTTGTATGGGTGTGGTTTAAAAAATTCCTTTGGATTTTAACAATTCACGGGGATTGTCAACAATGGCCTTCATTGCTTCATCATGTGTAAGGCCTGCACCTAAAGCTATTTCATATGATTTTTCAAAGGTAATCAAATCGTCCGGAGAGTGTGTATCGGTGTCAACCAGCAGTTTGTTTCCAACCTCACGGGCAATGTTTGCAACATGACCGTTACCGAGGCAGTGACCTTTACGTGCTGAAATCTCCAGATAGATATCATTTTCCAAAGCTATTTCAGCTTCCTCTTTTGTAATGAGGCCCGGATGGCCTAAAATATCAACATGTTCTGATTCAACTGCAGCACGATTTGTTCCGGGAGTTACCGGTTCATTCAATGTCTCACCGTGGACAACTACAATCTTTGCACCTAATTCCTTTGCCCTTGCAGCAATTCCGTCAATGGATTCGCATGGGGCATGGGTTACCTCAGCACCCAATACAACAGTAATGTCCCAGTTTGCATTGATGTCATCGATTGCATCCTGAATTGCTGGAATTGTATCAACATTGGACCAGTCAACATGGTCGGTAATCGCTATAGCTTCATGATTCAGTTTTAACGCTCTTCTTGCAAGTTCTGACGGCAGAAGTTCCCCGTCACTGAAGAGACTGTGCATATGTAAATCGATTCTTTTGTTCATATTAATAATTTATATAATACGTAGAATATATATTTATATAACTTAAATTATTTTGAGGTTATAATTATGAAAGCAAAAGCTGTAAAAATGGCAGACGGTGTCTATTGGGTTGGTGTAATCCATTGGCACAGCAGAACTTTCCATGGATATGGAATTCCAGGTACCACATACAACGCATACCTTGTATTTGGTGAAGAAAAAACTGTATTAATCGATAATGTTTACAGAGGAATGTTTGAACAGTTCGATGCAAGAGTGCATGACGCATTTGAACAGGAAGGAAAAGAATTCAAGATTGATGTATTCGTTCAAAACCACTCAGAAATGGACCATTCCACTTTCTTAAGACAAACTATTGAACAGTACAATCCTGATGCTGAAATCTATGCATCACAAAACTGTATAAACTTTTTGGAAGCACAGTATCATAACTTCTCAGATCTCGAAATCAATGCTGTAGCTACCGGTGATGAACTTGACATTGGTGGCAGAACTTTAAAATTTGTTTCCGCTCCGATGCTTCACTGGCCTGACAGCATGTTCACCTTTTTGGCTGAAGAAGGAATACTCTTTTCAAACGATGCATTCGGTCAGCACGTTGCACATTCAAAAAGATTCGATGAAGACTATGATCTGGAATATCTTTTAAGGGAAGCACAGAAATACTACGCTAACCTTGTAACATTAGGCTCTCCAATGCTCAGGATGAAACTTGATGAGTTAACAAACACCGGTCTTATCAATGAAATCAAGATGATTGCACCATGTCACGGTCAAATCTGGAAAAACCCTGCTCCAATCGTTGAAAAATACACTGAATGGGGATCAGGAGTATGTAAAGACAAAATCACAGTTATCTATGATACAATGCACCACTCAACCGAAAAGCTCGCATACCAGATTGCTGAAGGTATCATGAGCGAAGGTGTTGAAGTTGCAATGTACTTCATGCAGGAAGACGGACCTGATGATGTAATTACAGACATTTTGGACTCCAAAGCAATTGCCCTGGGTGCTCCTACCATGATGAACAAGCCTTTCCCAAGAATCGGTAACATGATGTACTGGCTTGACTGTGTCAACTTCAAGGGAACCGGCAGTGAGAAAAACGCACTGATCTTTTCATCCAAAGGCTGGGGTGGAGGAGCTATTGCAAAACTCCAGAGTGATTTGGAAACTGCAGGATTTACTGTAACCGATACTTTGGATGTTCTGTTTGTACCTGATGAGGATGTGCTTGCAGAAGCATTCGAAAAAGGTGCAGAACTTGCTCGTTCCATTAAAGAATAATTGATTTATTCTTTTTTCCTATTTTTTTATTTTTTCTTATATTTTTTATATCAGATTTTATTTTTATGTTTAGTTTTTAGACCCTGAAATTGTTTGGGCATACCTAAACTTATATATTAGGTATGCCTAAATATTAATGAGGAACAAATTAGCTATGCTTAGCATATTAATTTGTTCCTCTTTTTTTTTTAAAATGAGGATGTGACACGAAGTCACAATTTTTTCTAATTTTAATTGTTTTATTTTTCTTTAATTTTATATACTATGAAGT
>NZ_SUTM01000007.1 GCF_015062935.1 Methanobrevibacter sp.
AATGAAATTAAAACCTTAAAAGAACAGTTAATCACATTAGACGAATTAATTAAAAATTAAAAAACAGTAAATAACTTTTTGAAATTTAAATAAGGTTTTGTTTCCAATTGTGTATATTTTAATAATAGTTTGAATATGCCTATTAAATATGTCAGAACTAACTATTGAAGTTTTAAAAGAAATTGTTGAAAAATTACCTAATGATTTTATAGTTGAATTTAAAGATAGAAACGGTTCTACTGTTACTGTATCTGATGATATTAATGTTAAAATATCTGAAAAGAAATTAGTATTGAGAACCTACTAAAATATTTGTTAATTTTTAAATAAAAAAGAAAAAGAGTTAACATTAATGTTAACTACTGTACAAATCTGTGAATATCCAGGATGGATCATATGCTATGAGGTATCCGTCTTCACACCAGATTGATCTAACATTTCCTGAAGTTGTATTTGCTACTGCAGCAGGATCTCTGTTAATCCAATTACCTCCAGTATGTTTTTTATGCTTTAATCTTAATCTTATATGGCCAGTTCCACTTACACGACATTTAACGTGGACAAATTGTACATCATATCCTAATGATTTGGCTATACGATAATATACTTGTCCCCAGTCTACACAGTTGGAACCTTTACCCTCTTTAGCGTCTGTTATAGTTTTCTTATCAGTTTTTTGTGAATCAAAGTATTTACTGTACAATTTCTTCTTAGCTATTACTGCCAATGCCTCATCAATACTATTACCTTTAAAAGTATAAGTCTTTATAAATAAATTCATTGTTGAATCGTTATAGTCCGGCAGTGTTGACATTCTATATACAATGGCCGGAAGTCTTCCATTAACTTTAATATAGCTTTCAGTCCTTATTGCCATATCAACATATTCAGCCTTATCGATTTTTTCCTTGTTTTTTAAGGTTACATAGTTTGGAAGGAAATCCAATGACTTGTTGTCTTTAATAGCTTCCATGGTATACATGGCCACTAGCTTATCGGTTCCAAGTTTTTTAGCTTTCTTTTCTATGTCCTTGCAGTTTCCTTTTTGTTTTAATATTTGGTAATAGTCACGTTTCGTATATTTCTTTTTGTTTT
Source organism: Methanobrevibacter sp. (assembly GCF_015062935.1). Classification (NCBI taxonomy): domain Archaea; kingdom Methanobacteriati; phylum Methanobacteriota; class Methanobacteria; order Methanobacteriales; family Methanobacteriaceae; genus Methanobrevibacter; species Methanobrevibacter sp. The sequence continues at coordinate 1,096 of NZ_SUTM01000007.1, forward strand.
GGATTAGCCAGTAAGCGATTGAATTCATCGCTTGACAAAAGCTAGTCCAACTAATGCTATCATTTGACATATAATATAATTTGTATTATTTTATTTATTATGTTTTTTATATAAATAATATAATAAAAAATATTGTCATTTCCAAGCGTTGAAACAATCAATGTTTACGCAAAGATACGCCTAATAAAATTAATTGTAAGTATTTCAGATGTAATATGGTGAATCATCATTTACATTAACGGTTGTGTTTGAGCAAATAAAAGTGGTTTTTAAAATGTGATGTATGAAATCATTTAATATTTGTCAATGTCACAATTATGAATCCACTCACGATGCTTACCGATAGCTACCCTAATGATAACTTCGATAAGGTCAAGATCATCAATTTGTTTGAAGTAATATTGTGCTGGTCCTTCCAGCATCTGGCGAAGATCATAGAACGGCCTAGGCTTAATAGCTTCAGAATTCATCAAACCATAATTCTTCAATAGTTTAACATTTTCTGTTTCGTATTTTTCAAGTTTAGATTTCTGCACTTTAGCAGCCACAGTCTTTTTTTTCTTGTCAAATATCTTAGCTATTTGGGAAGAGTCAATTAGGATACTGGTTTCTATTAAAAGTAATGTAATTTGTTTTCCTTTAACTGTTATTGTTGTTGGATGTGAATTTTCAGTATCTAAAATTAGTTTCATTCTATGCCTCATTATCATATTGTTTTTTCTGTTTAAAATATATAGCTGGGGGAAAGAGTAAAACCCAGCTATTTGGAGTTAAACTCTTTGCAGAAGATGTTTAGTGAAGAAAAAGCAATTAAAACTTCACTAAAAAAAGAGATTTAATATTCTTTAATCCCTACACGCTCCCTGACGAAAGGGCCCGATATATATTTAGGAGATTTTATGGAAGTTCGGTTTTATGCCCTAAATTTACCAGTTATAATTCTATTAGGTGCATTCATTAAAACACCAACGCTTGAAAGGACGAATAGCTTTGTATACATTGGTAGTTCATCACGAATGTCCTTACGCATGAATTCAATCAATGGATAAAAGTCATACATCTCACCGTCAGGACCTAAAGGTGCGACGGTTGTTCCTGTAGTTCTTGAGTATAACAGTTTCATTCCAGGGTTGATGTAGTCCATTCCGATGTATGTTTTGTCACCCATTTCAGAACCTCCATCACAGACAGCAGTTCCAAGAATATCAATGTTATCCACACCATAATAACTTTGGATATGTTCTACCGGTTCGACCTGTCTGTTGGAAGAGAACAAGTCAGACTTAAGAGTAGTTAATGATTTATAGCTTACCGCCATACTATTTAAGTTTGTAAAGCTTCCTGCCGATTCCTTGAACTTCTCTTGAGCTTTAAGGATGGTCATACCAGTATCATCACCAGATTCAAAATCATATTTGGCAACTTTACTGGAATTGGTAATCATATCAATAGCTGCCTTTTCAATGCTTCTGCCGATAAGAATTCCTACATCCTGTAACATGTCATTAACGGAGATTAAATTGGAATCCAACATTTGTGCAGAGACATTCAATACTCCACCAATGGTATCAATGGAGATGGTTTCGCTGATTGGTTTTCTGACGTTTAATTCCTGAAGGGTTGCACCTGGAGCAATGTCTTTGGCTTCACCAAGAACTCCTGATTGAATAGCTTCCTCGATATTTACACGTTGGGACATGTAAGTGTAATATTGGCTGTTTTCTTCAATCTCTTGTTTTGGGAGTAATCTGGTGAATTTCATCCACTTTGCAGAAGTATCGGCAACAATTTGTGCCATTACTTCATTTTGTACTTTAGCATCATTTCCTTTGGTTAACATTAACAATCACATCCTTATGGTCTGCATGTACCTTTCAAGGCAAGTCCTGGTTTGTTTAACAATATTCCGACTTTACTTTGGATGAACAATTTGGTATATTGTGGTAACTCATCGTAGATATCTTTTCTCATTATTTCAATGATTGGATAGAAGTCAGCTATGTTTTCATCACTAGTAATAGGTGCAGTTGTAGTTCCAGAAGATTTGGAATACAATACAGTTAATGGAGCGTTTCTTAAATCGAATCCAATGTATTCTTTATCACCTACTAGTGATCCGCCGTCAGCTTGTGTAGTTCCCAAGAAATCAATATTGTCAATACCATAATAGCTTTGGATATCTTCAACAGGTTGTACTAACTTATTGTTTTGGTAAGCAATTTGTTTGACGTAAGATAATGTTTTGTATGACTCTGCCATTATGGTTAGGTCTGCTCCTGCTCCGGCATTACCCTTGAATGCTTCCTGAGCAGCAATAACAAACTGACCAAACGCTTCCATGGTATCTTCAGTTTGAGAGGTATTGTACTCAGGAACCTGATTGGAATTCATTAAAGTATCATAAATGTTGAATTCAATACGATTAGCTATTACAGTAGCCACATCACCTAACAAGTCCTCAAAAGAAACAATATCAGAATCAAATACGTCTTTGTTAACATTTAAAACCCCACCCACAGTATCAATACTGATAGTGTCGGTGATTGGTTTTCTAATGTTTAACTCTTGAAGTGAAGCACCTGGAGCAATGTCTTTAGCTTCCCCAAGTAAACCTTTGTTAATAGCTTCATCAAGATTAATATTTTGTCTGAAGTAAGTATAATAATCTGAATTTTCTTTAATTTCTTGTTTAGGAAACAATCTGGCTAACTTTAATCTTTTTGCAGTTTCATCAGTAATAGTTTGAGCTATTACTTCATTTTGGACTTTAGTATCATTTCCTTTAGTAATCATTTAAGCATCACCTAAATCGTATGGTCTGAATACTTCAATGTAATTATAAGAGTCTGAGCTTTCTACTGGATGCATTGCAATGTATTCACCGTCATCAGATTTAATAGCTCCGGTACTTGTTAATGCAATTTTGTCATTAACATTAATGTTTGATAAACCACTGGCTAATTTTAATCTGAACAAATGTCCCAGGACTAGAATTGCAGTTTTTCTTCTGCCGCCAGTCATGGTAACCGGATCGTTAACTGCAATACCTAAAATGATTTCATTTTCATCATCAGTGTATTTTTTAACAGTTGGTTTTCCAATATTAGAGTTTTCGGATAATGTTACGGCATCATCAACTTTAACTTTGACTCCAGAATACTCATAGCCTGGAGTTTCACCGGTTGGAGTGGTGACAGTAGTTTCAGTGATGGTGCCTTCATCTAACAAGAAGGTTGTGACTTCTTTTCTCTCTTCAAGTAAAATAATTGAATCTGCCATTAAATATGTCCTCCACTAAATTCTTTATTATGTAATTTATTACTTATAATATATAAATATTTATATATAATAGCTACTTTTTTAAAAATTTAGTGAAGATTGATATTAACTATTAACATTTTAAATAAGAGATAGAATAGAAATAAGTCGATAATTAGGGCAATTATGAATTTAAGATGAGTTATTTCTATAATAAAAACAAATACGAGTGATATTTTGTCTTCGAATTAGTATATGTTGATTATAACATATATCTCCTTTAGTTGCAAAGTTCATAATTTACAATTATATTAATAGTTATATACAATATAATTTAATTGTGATGCTTAAAAAATCAAACCCTAAACATATGCTTAGAGATGATTATTTAGAATTAATATCTTTAAAGGTTATTGAACCAAAAGAAAATAATTTTTATTTAACTAATCTGGACGAAACATTTAAACATGAAATTTTATCTGAAAGTGCCACACATATTGAAAAGGGCATTAAAGATTTGATTGAAGAGGGTTTGATTTCATTTAAATCCTATGATGAAAAATTATTACTAAAAAGAGCCATTTATAATTTAAATCGTAAGAAATGTAAATATTGTGGTAAAGGATTCAAACCCAAAAATAATGCTGAGAAATACTGTTCTAAAAACTGCCGTAAATTTGCAAAACGTGAACAAAATGAAAAAAGTAAACAAGAACAAAGAAAGAATCCTGATTATTATGAAAAACAGTTAGGCAATAGTAATTTAGGCCCCCATGCAAATAAAGATAAGAAAAAAGAAACTATTTCAGTCCATAATGAATATAATCGTATTTTCAATAGTAAAAATATTAATCCATAATTTTGAATAATACATATACTATTTAATGTTTAAATTATATGATTTTTTAATTTTAAACAATTTATAATCAGTTTGAATTTTCTGACATATATTTTGAAGAAAACTATTTTTAAAAATTTATTTGAGTTGAACTTTTTTCTATGTTTTGATAATTAGATTATTTTATTTATTGATTTTGTTTTAATGAAATTATAAGTGATGTATTGATTTAGTAAAAGTATTTCTATTTTTTATTTAATTCTATTCGTCTAGATTGTACTCTAAATCATTAACCGACCATTACTGTAATTCCTACCCAACATAGAAAAAGTTTTTCTAGAATTCTGAAACTAATGAAATTATTTTAAAGGTGAATTTATGATAAAAAAATATAAAGAACATCTTAAAAATCTTATTTTGAATGAAATAAAATCAGAAGAACAAGTTGCTATAAATGAAATCATAAACATTAATTGTGAGCAACGTATTAAGGAAGGAAAAACTATTGTGGGTATGAAAAGAAAAGTGCTCAAAAAATATCCTTCAGATTGCAAAGTATTATTTACCGGTCTAGAAAAAATAAACACTGAGATTAATAAAGGGGATACAGTATTTATAACTGGTGAAAAAGGTTTGATTAAAAATGTTACTGGAATAGTTAGTGAAATAAACTATAATACAATAACTGTAAATTATGTTAATAAACCGATACTCGATGATAATTTTAATGAATGTAGAATTGATTTATTTGTGAAAAATACAACTTACAAACGCCAATTAGATAATTTAGCAAATACTGATTGTAATAATGCTCTTAGATTATTATTAGGAATTTCCATTCCAAAAGCGAACAATCCTAGTAAAAAAGTATTATTTTATGATAATGGATTAAACAGATATCAAAAAGCCGCAGTTGAAAAAAGTCTTTGTTGTGGAAGTTTTTTTCTAATTCATGGCCCATTCGGTACTGGTAAAACACGAACACTAATTGAATTAGTAAAACAAGAAGTGAATAATGGGCATAGAGTTTTGATAACTGCGGAAAGCAATATAGCAATTGACAATTTAGCAGTTAAATTAATTAGTTCAAAAATGGATATGACTCGAGTAGGTACATTTAATAAGTTCAATAATAACATGAAAAGATTTTCTTTACAAAATAAGAGAAAAACACATATTGTATTCTCAGAAATTAAATCATTAGAAAAAAAGAAGAAAAAATATGAATCACAAATTCAAAAATGCGATAAAACAAAACGTGAAAATATTATAAAAAGTATTAATCAATTAAATAAAGAAATCATAAGATTACAACGAAAAATTGATAAAGACATCATTAAACATAGTCAGGTTATTTTCACAACAAATTCTTCAGCAGCATCAAATATTCTACAAGACACTAACTTTGATATTGCAATTATTGATGAGGCTGCACAAGCAACTATTCCTAGTGTTTTAATACCAATCAGCAAAGCTGATAGATTTATACTAGCTGGAGACCATAAACAATTAGCTCCCACTGTTAGTTCTGGAAATGAGGAACTAAAAATATCTTTATTTGAAAAACTTTGTAAGATGTTTCCTCAGCAGATGGAAATGTTAAAAATACAATATAGGATGAATAATATGCTTATGGATTTTCCCAATAGAGAATTTTACAATAATAAGTTAATTTGTGATAGATCTGTTAAAAACACCCCTTCCATTACAATTAACAGTAATTTTGATAACGGCAATTCATTGATTTTTGTAGATACTTCCCTAGCTAGAAATAATTACGAAACGACCTGGAATTATTCTAATTCATATATTAATAAATTAGAAGCAGACATTACCAAAAATATTGTTAATGATTGTATTAACTCTAATTTTAATATTAATGACCTTGGAATTATAACAAATTATTCCGACCAAGTTAAATTAATCAAATCCATGATTGATATTGAGGTGGAAACAGTTGATGGTTTTCAAGGTAGGGAAAAAGACATTATAATTATATCAAATGTAAGAAGTAATAATCAAGGTGAAGTTGGATTTTTAGATGAACCCAAAAGATTGAATGTTGCTCTTACTCGAGCAAAAAGTAAATTAATCATAATTGGTAATTCAAAAACATTATCTAATGAACCTATGTTTAAAAGATTATTTGATTATTGTAATGAAAATGAATCAGTCATATTTTATTAATTGGAATGAGTTGCATGGCAGATAAATTAAAATTAAAAGCTATTAAGATTGGGAATTTAATTGTTGAAAACGAAACTGAAATTATGTGGGATCATATTTTAGAAGCCTTTGACTTTGACGTTATCCTAGAGGAAAATCAAAGATTAATTAGAAGTCAATATTTCCATGATGAAGATTACGTAGATAATGTCATCAATGTTCTTGACACAGCTTTACGTATTGATAAAAAAGAAGCATGTGAAATGGTTGAATATATTTTAGATAATTATACTACAGTTAATAAAATACAAATCGAGGAGGTTATTAATGATATAACCCAGTGGGAAGATTATTCTATAAAATCAAAAACTGCTGATGAAAACATTAATAGTTTAATTGCAAACATAAATGATTCTATAAATAAAGGAGAACCTGTTTTTGCATTAGACCGATTGCATACTTTAATGCATAATTATGTAAAAGAACTATGCTCAAGGCATGATATTGCCTTTGAAGATAAAGATAAGCTAGATTCCATATTCAAACAGTATGTAAAATTTATTAGTGAGTATATTGATTCTCAAATGACAATAACAATATTAAAATCATCTATCTCTTTATTTTCACAGTTTAATCAAGTAAGAAATAATTATTCTTTCGCACATGACAATGATGTTTTGAATGAAGCTGAAAGTAAATTGATTTTTAAACAAATTGTTAATATTAAGGAGTTTATTGATACTACTGAAAATGAAATAACTATCGATTCTGCTTGAAATTGTTCTTAGAGTTATAAAATTCCACAATTTATTTTTTATTTTAATTTTTTACCAAACCTTATTCTTTCACTTGATTTTAAGAAATTATTCTAATTCTTAATTAATTATTCTCATTGCATTATTCTTTTTGAATGGAAATTGATTTAATATATTATTGTATATATTATAATTTAGCAAATCAATGTTTTGAAGTTATTTGAGTGTATAAATCTTCAAGTGTCTGTTCAACTTTGTCCTTTTTCAATTCACATTCCCACACAGTGATGACATTCCATCCCATTTCTTCCAGCTCTTTCTGGTTTTCCTCATCACGTTCTTTGTTTCTATAGAGTTTCTTTTTCCAAAAATCTACATTGGATTTTGGTATTCTTGCATATTTGCATCCGTCATGGAGATGCCAGAAACATCCATGAACAAAAACAATTGTCTTGTATTTTGGTAGCACTATATCTGGGCTTCCAGGATATCGTTTATCATTCTTTCGGAAACGAAGACCTTTTGAGAAAAGATAACTTCGGACAACGATTTCTGGTTTGGTGTCTTTACTCCGAATTCGTGACATGTTATAACTTCTGACCTCTTTGCTAACTTTGTCAACCATATAAATCAACTAATATAATATATTATATTTTATATTTCCATAATCTTTTATAGCTTATGCTGTTTCAGACATTATAATTTTTACACAATTAAAACAATATTGTTCTGGTTTTGCAATATTACAATAAATGTTATATCATGTGATTAACAAAACAAATCTTATATTATAAATTGGTGTGAAACAATAAGTGATTTAAATTATATGGAGTGATGAAATGTTTCAATTAAACCATAAAACAGAAATAGAAATTAAGGGAATTCCCATACAATGGATTCCTAAAATTGAATTATACTATCCTGATTTGCCACAATTTCCAATAATGTACATACATACACAGATAAATGGTAGCCGTCTTGTTGGCTGTCCTGTGGCAGTCAGCTATGAAATTATACAAGAAAAGTGCAATGCTAAATTTATTGTATTTACTAATCTTGAGCCTAGTACAGAAGTGGTGGATAAAATAAAAGATGAAATTGAAAACAGAATTGGATTCAGCAATCCAGTCAACAAACAAACTGTAATAGATTGTTGTAAGGGTCAGCCTGAATTTATAAATATATTAACAGATTTATGGCAATACATCGAAAAATCCTATGGCTCATCTATACCTTATGGTCGCTTTTATGAGGAAATGTTTTCAATTCCAAGATTTGTTGCAGCATGGCAACCCAGAACTGGCAGGCAAAGTGAAATGAGAATGTTGTATAATTTTATGAGTGAATTTGGTGAAGAAGTGTCTTTTCCTTCTGATTGGAGCCATTTAGAATATTATATTATTCCATCATATACAGATGTAATAAATAAGGATTATTCAGATTTTCCTAATTTTAAGAAACTATATTCAGCTATGAAAAAACTTTTTGAATTAGACTTTTCAGATTCAATCATCATTGATAATGTCACTTTTAAAATTATGCCAAAAGCTTGGGAACGGAACAAAGAAAAGTTCATAAAAAATGTATCGGGCAAATACTATTCAACTGGGCAACTTACTGAAACTGATAAATATTATTCAGAAATGTTGGTTGATGCTTTTAATCGTCACCCTTGGCGAGCAGCATTTTTCATCAGTGCCTTCATGAATATAGAAAACAGTGATTATAGGAAATGGAGCAAAAACTTCTTTAACACATTTTATAGAAAGGGCACTAAGCTTGTAGGTTATTCAGAAAAAGTCATTGCTTGTTTCTTACAACAGGGTTTTGAAAAGGAAGAAATTATTCCTATAGATACATGGATAAAAACATTCTATCAGTTTCCACTTGGAATAAGCAGAATGCCTAACTTTTTTGATAGCTTTGATATGCTAGGAAAATTAGAGCGGGTCATATGGCTTGCAAGTCAATCTAATAAAACAAACATGAAAAATTTTTTTGATATACTTTGGTGTCAAAGATATGGTACTATTGGAAATAGTGAACTACGTGGAGTTAATCCTCTTGCGTGTAGTATTTGTAGTCTGAGTGCCACTTGCGTTGGACTATCAAAAATCAAAAATGAAAGCATTTTAATAAGCAATACACTAAAACCTGAAGACTTTAATACCATACCTTCCAGTACACTAGATGACATTTCTTTCATTTGTTTACTAGAAGATGATGTTCCAAAGAAAATATATCATTATAAAAAAAGAACAAAAAAATGGGTTCTAAATGACGAATTTAGTGGCTATTTAAAAACTAAAGAGGACAGTTTTCCAAAATCTTTAGTAGACAAGAAAATTATAACTGTGGAAGAATTTATTAAAAATAACTGAGGAGGTCTCTTATTATGACAGCAAAAGAACAAATTATCGAGTTATTTAGAAAGAATGTTAAAGGAAAAACTCCCAATGTCAAAGGAAAAAACGAACGTCATGACGGAAGAAAAGGCCATTGGCTAGAACAACAATTTGGAGTAACTGCAAATGCAGATAATGAAGCTGATTTATTTGGGTATGAATTAAAAAATGAAACCACATCCAAAACAACTTTTGGTGATTGGTCTGCCAATATATATGTTTTTACCAGCTCCAAATATTCCTCACTTTTTGAGGGAGATAAAAAATATGAAAAACAGAATAGTTTTGTAAAAATCTTTGGTAAGCCGAATGAAGAAAAAGGAGGACGATATTCCTGGTCTGGAACACCTTGTCCAAAAATCGACTCATATAATGACTTTGGACAAATCCTGTTAATAGAACCTAATAAAGATATTGTTGCTTTTTATTCATATTCACAGGATAAAAGAGAAGATAAAGAGAATATTGTTCCTAAAGAATTACAAATAGAGAACCTTGAAATAGCCAGATGGTATGGTGAACATTCCCCTACATCCAAAAGAGCCGACAAATGTCTCAAAGCAAAACTTGAAGACAAATTCAATGATAAAGGTTGGTTTACTTGTAAAACAGATGAAAGTGGAGAATATGATAGAATATGCTTTGGTGAACCAGTGAATTTTGATGATTGGCTCAATTTGGTTAAAGAAGGTATAGTATTTTTCGACAGTGGGATGTATGAAGGTAATAAAAGACCTTATTCACAATGGAGAGCAAACAACAAATTTTGGGACAGTTTAATTACGGAAACATATGAATAAATAATGAAACAGATATGTGGAACAGAATTTCCTACATATCTCTCATTATCTTAACCTACAGAATATTATATTCACCAAGATAATCAAGCATTGCAATAGCTACAGCTTCAATTACTGGAATGCAAACAGAATTACCAAACTGTTTATATGACTGTGCATTTGAAACAGGAATGATGAAATCCTCTGGGAATCCCTGCAATCTTGCACATTCTCTTGGAGTCAGCATTCTAGGATTTTTTCCGGATTGTTCTATAAGTGCTTCACTTCCATCCTTATAGTACCTTGCACTTATTGTACTTGTATATTTGCTGTCTTCATTGAACAGTGCAAATCCAAATCCGTTTCCTTTCTTTTTATGTTTCTTTTTTCGTGCCTGATGCCCTTCCCAAAGTTTGTCAGAAATTGTAAATCTCTCCCCAACTGATTCTTCTAACACATCTCCTACACAAACTTTTTCATCTATTTGTCCGACAGGATATTCAAACTCTTTAAAATTCTCAGGTAAATAATCCCTATTGAAACCTACAATTATTATTCGTTCTCTGTTTTGAGGTAAACCAAAATGATAACCGTTCAATATTTGAGGATTAGGGACATAATAATTCAGTTCATCAAGCACAGATAAAATAACTTTTATTGTATTTCCTTTATCGTGTCCACGTAACTGTTTTACATTTTCCAGCATAAATGCCTTCGGTCTTTTTTCGTTAAGTATTCTTGCAATATCAAAAAAGAGAGTTCCTCTTGTATCTTCAAAGCCTTTATGAAGCCCTGCCTGTGAAAATGGTTGGCAAGGAAATCCTGCAAGCAATATATCATGATCGGGAATGTCTTTTTCATTGACAAGAGTTATGTCTCCATCTGGAATCTCTCCATAATTAATACGGTATGTTGTTTGAGCAAACTTATCCCATTCAGAGGAATATACATTGTATCCACCATGTTTTTGAAATGGCTGTCTGATGCCTCCAATTCCTGCAAATAAATCAATTTGTGTAAATCTGCATTCTTCAATAGGCCTGTTTTTAAATAGTGGTTCAGTAGGAAAATTCATTATTTTATCATATATTTCATCAGGGACATCTAATTTTCCCATCTCCCATTCTTTTAACATTTTCTCCTGCTCTCTGGTAAAACATAAAGCATCTGAAAATTCTTTTCTTCTTATTCCCAATTTTTCTCTGACAGCAAGAATATCTTCTGATCTGCTCATTTATAACCACCTGTCCAAACCTACATTTTTATTTGGGATTTCAATAAACCACTGCTTGAATATGGCTTCAAGAACTGGAACAACTATACTGTTTCCAGATTGTTTATAAAGACTTGTATTGCTTACTAACTGGCTTGCTTTATCTATGTCTTCATCATTAACACCCATAAGTCTCCATGTTTCTTTTGGAGTGAGCCTTCTAGGTACATATTGTCCGGATTCATTAATTTTATCAGTTACAAGTTGTCTTCTGTGTTTTTTTAGAAAACTTTGAAGTGTAGTGCCTTTCCAATAGTTTGAATCGAGACAATAGCTGCATTCCTGATTAATAGGTTTATCTGTAACCTGACCATTATTCAGATAAAATTTTTCATCCACATTTTTCTCAAGAATATCCTCAAGTTTGAATTTTAATTCTATCGGTTCAGGGAAAACAAAATCTCTTTTTGATTTAAGTTCGCTAATGCAAAAGACTCGTTCTCGATTTTGGGGGATGCCATAATCTCTGGCATTTAGAATAGCCCAATTGTTTGTATATCCTAAACTTTCAAGATAATCTAAAAATTTCAAAAAATTATCTTTATGATTTTTTCCAACAAGATTTTTTACGTTTTCCATCATCAGATATTTAGGCCTTTTAGTTTCAATAATCTTACAGCATTCCCATAGTAATGATGATCTTGTTCCTGAATCCTCATTTAATCCGCACTGATATCCCGCTACAGATATATCTTGACAAGGGAATGAGTAGGTGAATAAATCAAAATCAGGTAATGTTGTCGGGTCTATTCTTTGTATATCTCCATAATTGTTAATCAGTTTGTTTGCTAAGTACATGTCTTTTAATTTTGGCAGTCGAAGCTTTCTGGCCTTGTTTTCAAAAGTTCTGTAATCTAATGGAACATTAATTTCTTCCAAATAAGAAATCATCTCTTCTTTGTCTTCAGGCACATAGTTGTCAATGTGTTTTCTTTTTTCCAAAAAATCACTATGAATAGCAGCATATGATTGAATAACATCCCCCTCTATTTCTGAGATACCCACTACCTCAAATTCAATTCCTATGTTGCGCAATGCCATTCTTTGGCTTCCATAACCCGCAAACGCTTCAAAGACTCTTAACATGTTTTTCACCAATAAATATTAATCAATATACAACATATGAAAAAATACAGAACTGTATTATGATATGTTTTTCTTAATTATAATATATTTTTAATACTATTTAAATGTTATTTTTTTGACTATTTTAACAGAACCAAAAATGTTATTTATAACCCCACACATAGTTAATATTATGGAAATAAAAGAAGAAACAAGTGTCAGATACCAAGGTAAGATTTCACTAATCACCACAATACCCAAAACATATGTTAAAGCATTAAACATAGAATCTGGCGATACAATAGAATGGATACTGAATACCGAAACAAAAACATTAGAATTAAAAATAGTTAAATAATTATTAACTTATAATAATTCATGATAACAAAGTGTCAAACATCAATAAGTAAATTCGAAGAATTCTTTGCAACATCATACAAAGATGACGTATTTGAAATATTAGAACAATATCCCACTAAAAGATCACTAATTGTTAATTATCCAACATTAGAGATTTATGATTCAGATTTAGCAGATTTATTAATTGAAAAACCTGATGAAGTTATTGAAGCAGCAAAAACAGCTATTAAAAATATTGATCCTCTTGTTAAAAGTGCTAATATCAACATTCGTTTTGAAAATTTAAATAACATGATTCAATTAAAAGACCTTAATAGCAATTACATAGGTTCTTTTGTTTCATATGATGGAATAATTGAAGAAGTTAATGAACCTGCACCTAGAATAGAAACTGGTGTCTTTGAATGTAGAGGTTGCATGAGATTACATGAAGTTGAACAAACTTCTTCAAATACAATCATAGAACCCCCATTATGTAATGAATGTGGTGGACGTTCTTTTAGATTACTTCAAGAAGAATCCGAATATGTTAACACCCAACTAATAATTACTGGAAGTAAAGACACTTCTCGCAAATTAATTGTTGTTTTTGAAGATGATTTAACTTCATGGGATAATTATAATATTGGTCAACATATTAGATTCACCGGAATTCTTAAAACATACCGTGAAGAAAAAAATGGAAGATTTAACTTTTATTTATATTGCAATCATATTGAGAGATTATCTGAAGAATTATTCATCGAAGAAGAAGATGAAGAAATGGAAAAAGAATATGGAGTTAGAGACAGCCCAGAATATAATGCATGGCGATTAGAAGTAGTTTCAAGAGATAAAGTTTGTCAATGCTGCGGTTCTGAAAAATATCCTGTAGCTCATCATGTTTTTAGTTATGAAAATTATCCTAAACTTCGTGTTGACCCCAATAATGGTATAAGGTTATGTAAATGGTGTCATGGAAAATATCATAGTCATTATGGCATAACTAATGCAAATCCAAAGACATATGCAGAATTTATAAACAGATTTGGAACTAAATAAAATTTAATCAAACCATCACTATTCTAAATTTTTAACTACCTGCTCACCTTTTTCAGTATGCCTGTACAACCTACCTTTTCTAACTTCAGGATTAATACATTCAACCAACTCATGCTCCTTCAACTCACCCAGTATTTTTGAGATATGGTTTGTCCTTATCCCTGAATCTCTGGCAATGTTGCTTGGTATTTTTACTTCACCATCCAGTGCCTTCATCACTTTTGTCCTATATTGTGATATTTGCACGTAACTGATTTCTGTCAACATTTCGTCACTTAGTTCCATCATAATCACTCTTATCTAATGTTATTAACTTCTTACAAAATAAATTGTATCTTCATCATAGCTACTTAATGCGTCATATGCTGCCTGAGTCATAAAGCGGAACTTACCAAAGACTCCATAATCAACACCCATATAGACAGGTCCTGAAGATTTTGCCAAATACATTTGTATACTTCCTGAATGTTTTAATGGTATCACTGAATATGGATCAAGTGATTCTGTATCCCAAGAACTTCCGTTGTATTCTTTAATGGCCATGACAGAGCTTGTACAAATAGCTACACGATAACCTTTGCTAACTCCTGTTGGTAATGTTGTTGTGGTTTGTATTTTATCGACTGGTAGTTTCCAACCTGCTTCCTCATCACTGCCTTGGCCAGTATCACCTTTAGCACCTGTGTCTCCCTTATCTCCTTTGTCACCTTTACTTCCTGTTGCTCCAGTATCACCAGTTGCCCCTTTTAGACTTGCTAATTGTTCTGGTGTAAAGTCATCGAAAGTGAATGCCTCACCAGTGTTTCCTGTATCTCCTTTAACTCCTTGAGGTCCAGTATCGCCCTTGAGTTCATCAAATGATATTGTTGCTGAACCATCTTCTGTTGTGATTACAATTTGGCCAGTAGAATGGTCGACATTAACGATTGGTGAAAAGCCACTAGAACCTGTATCTCCAGTATCACCTTTAACCCCTTGTAGGCCTGTTTCACCTTTGTCTCCTTTTTCTCCTTTTATATTTCCTACGTTTTCCCAAACTGTACCATTCCAGACATATAATGATCCGTTTACTAAATAGCTGTCTCCATCATTACCGGTTGGATGTTCAGCTATTAATTCCTCGTAAGTGTTATACGAACCTTTAATAGTAATGCCAGCACCAGTAGCTCCAGTGTCACCAGTTGGCCCGGTTGGTCCAGTATCACCAGTAGCTCCTGTATCTCCAGTATCTCCTTTAGGTCCTTGTTCTCCTTTTTGGCCAGTTGCTCCAGTCTCACCCTTGTCTCCTTTACTACCTTTCTCACCAGTATCTCCCTTATCACCTTTATCACCTTTGGCTCCGGTTTCACCAGTATCCCCTTTGATGGAACCTGCGTTAGCCCATCCGTTTTCGTTCCAATAGTAATAGCTGCCATCGACTATATATGCATCACCTAAAGAACCTGAAGGGTGAACTGCAATAAATTCTGAATAGCTATTGTAGTGTCCTTTTATTATTGTTCCTATCCCTATGTCTCCGGTATCTCCTTTAGGTCCTGTATCGCCAGTTACTCTGCCGATTTCTATCCAATTTGTTTTCTCTGCCATATTCTCACATCATCTTTTTAATCATCAAATATTTCCATATTAATATCTCTAATTCTATTATTGGATTTATTGGCCATGAATCCCATTTGAATAGGTTCCTGAAAACTATATGCTGAAGAGGTTCCGGAGTTACTTCCGCTTCTTATAGTTAATAATCCATTATCCCATTCAAATTCAATGTCTACCCATTTGTTATATCCTAAATTTGTTAGTTTAGCAGTATCGCCACTTCCCGCATCATAACTTGATGAATATCTTGCTACTTCAGTTCCGTTCAAATAGAATCTTAGCCATTCCCACCTCTCTGTTGGATAATAAGTGAATGAGAACTTGAAATGATTTGGAAGTTTATCTTTCAGTGTAACTATGCTACCATTGGATGGTAATAATACATCATAGTAATCATACTCGCCGTAAGTTAATGTTCCAGAACTCCAGTCATATCGTAAACTAGGGTCATCAGATGTATCACAATAATCAAACCAATATTCGTCCCATCCTCTGTCGAATTTATTAATTAATGTTATAATATCATCAAAGGAGTAGTAAGGTAAGCCATTATCATCCATTTTACTTCTCATTAAGGATATTGCTGTCCCCAATCTAGTATTAATTTCAATTACATTACTTGCAATACTCATATTATCACGTTGTTTAAATAACTCCTGCTCCGTATATTCTGAATCCTCTATAGGAATATCTATCTGGGAAATTGAATATTACTGAAGGTTCATATGGTCCAGTTTTGAAATCAAGCATGGTAACATTCCAAGTTCCATGACTTACATAATACTCTGGATATTCTTCTGTTGGATCGCCTGAATATGTATCCCAAACACGTGGACTGAATGACCAATCACAATTTACTTCATATAATTTAATGCCCGGTCTTTCCAAATCATCTGAATCGTTTGAATTTCCATATGGAGATATATTTTCCATAACTTGTCTGTATCCATTGGTACCGCTACCATCCCCATAATTATATTTTGCACCGGCACCTATTCTTAAATTAGACCAGTCATCAATATTAGCGCATATTCCAAATCCCATCCATCGTCCTGCTGTTCCAGTTACATCTGACATTAATGCGTAGAATTTATGTCCTTCAAGTTCGCTTGTCGCATATGTTCCTAAATCTGACAAGGACAATCCGAAATAATTTCCAGAATAACCACTGTGTGCTTCTAAATATATGTCCATATAATTACCATTAGGTTCAGCTTCCATTATACTGAATCCAGAACTTGAACCTCTACCGTTAGCACTGAATAATCCACTATTCAGATTGCTGTAATTTAAGTCGTCAACATTAACAGCCGTAGTACAATATACTCCATATTGGCCACCAACAATATTGTCGTTTCTTCCTTGAATATAGAAAAATCCTTTTTCTGAAGGAGGTGAAACACTTAATGTAGCTTTACCATTTGATCCGGTTGTTATTGTCCCTAATGAATTTATTACAGGCTGACCCCAACTGGTAGTGTCAAGTCTATACATGTCCACATTTGCATTAGGCATTAAATCACCTTTAGTGTCTCTTGTTGTTATTTCAACATTAACATTAGCACCTGTTGTGAACATGTTTTCAAAATAAATGTTTATACTTCCCAATTGTGGCACAGGTAATTTCCTAATCAATGGTATTACACCATCCCCTGAAGTATATCCAATTTCTTCCTTGTCCAATATACTTCTTAACCTTGTTTGGGCGGTTGTTAGATTATTATTGAGGGTTGATTCATTTTGAAGCATTTGAGATAAATCCGGTTGAGTATAAGACATTTTCACACCCCATAGATTAATTTTTCTTTTATTAATGTTCTAGTTAATTCCAATCTCTCATTAACAGTTAATACGCTACTGGCTATTGACATTAACATCAGCTCCCCAATAAGTTTAAGTTTGCAGACTGTACTGATGTTATTGTTCCTATTTGGTCAGTAACATCTTCAATAGCTGTAGCTATTGCACTGTTTGTTACTACATTTGTTGTATCTGTTGTGTCTAATGTTGAAGTCATATTAACAGGACCTGCAGGACCAGTTGCTCCAGTATCACCTTTAGCCCCTTTAATTTCACTGAGATAAATTACTGCCTCTGTATCATCACCAACAAAAATTATTTGACCGTGTGCTGTATCCTTATACACATTAACACTACTACCATCTGCACCTGTTTCACCTTTTATGTTTCCTACATTTACCCATGACATATTATCACCTTTGAAAATCTTTTAAAAAAAAAGGAAGTACCGTATAGCTCAGTACTTCCTTTTAGGGATTTAATGGAATTAGTTTTATTGATAGACGTATAATTCTCCATCAACAAGATATGCATCACCGGTTGTGCCAGTAGGATGAGCTGCAATTAAATCAGCATAACTTGCATAACTTCCTTTGATAATTGTACTGTATCCTTGAGGTCCGGTTTCACCAGTGTCACCTTTTTCACCAGTATCCCCTTTATCTCCAGTATCACCTTTCTCACCGGTGTCACCTTTATCTCCAGTGTTTCCGGTATCTCCTTTAGCACCAGTTTCACCAGTAGCTCCAGTATCACCTTTCTCACCAGTTAATCCTTGTGGGCCTTGGTCTCCAGTTTCACCTTTATCCCCAGTTGCACCTTGAGGGCCAGTTGCTCCGGTATCACCAGTAGCTCCTGTGTCTCCTTTAAGACCTGTTGCACCAGACATATCCATAATGAAGGTAAAGCTGTTTGCTCCTTTTAAATATAATTGTGCGTTTGCTTCTTCATCAACTGAAGATTGAATAGCAACGAATGATCCTTCAGGAACATTAGCTGCATCAGCATTCATTGCTTCAACAGTCTCATATGTTCTGAAAATTGTGAATGGATCACCAGTGTCTCCTTTGGCACCAGTTTCACCAGTAGCACCAGTAGCTCCTGTGTCTCCAGTATCTCCTTTAGCACCAGTTTCACCAGTTGCTCCGGTATCACCTTTGGCACCGGTTTCTCCGGTAGCACCTGTAGCACCTACGTCTCCTGTGTCACCTTTATCTCCTTTATCACCTTTAGCACCAGTTAAGCCTTCTAATTGTTCTGGAGTGAAGTCATCAAAAGTAAATGCATCTCCGGTATCTCCTTTGTCACCTTTTTCACCAGTATCTCCTTTTGGTCCTTTAATTGTACCAACACTTGTCCATGACATTTATTTCACCTCTATTTATTTAGTTTGAATTTAGTTTAATCGTTATGCCAAACGAATAGCTCCCCATTCACTAAGAATGCATCGCCTTCATTGGCTGTTGGATGTGCTGCTATCAGTTCTTCGAAAGTATCATAAGACCCTAAGATAACAGTTGCAGCCCCTGTATCTCCAGTGTCTCCTTTCTCTCCTTTACCTCCAAGACTTACTTGGAAACAATTGATATAGTTGCATTCATCAGAATTTGCAACAGGATGAAATGCTAGAAATTCACCGGCATTATTAACAATAGCCCCATTTGGTGATAATTTGATTCTGTCACCCGCTTTGATATTAACAATACCTGAAGCCAGTTTTAATCTGTAGAGTCCACCTAAAAGAAGTACACTTCCTTTTCTCTCACCATTTGTCATTACAACTGGTTCATTGACAAGGACCCCAACAGGAACTTCTGTGGCGTCTCCAGTGTATTTTCTCAATGATTCTTTTCCTATTGCTGATTTGTCTGAAATACAAAGTATATCATCAACTACACACTTATTGGAATACTCATATCCAAGACTACTACCAGATACAGTTATTACATTATCGACTAATGTTTTAACTCCATCATCCAATAAGAAGGTAGTAATCTCCTTTCTTTCTTCCAATAAAACAATTGTATCTGTCATTTTATCACATTAATATGTCAAATATATGATTTCCTTTAACGGAAGGATTGCACTTTATATTACAACCGTTTTCACTAGCTAAATTGCAGAAATATAAATCTTCTGACAATACTGAGTCATCTTCATAAGTTACGAATTTAAAGTACGGATATTCAAGTTTGGAGAATACATTAACATTGATTAATGCAATTCCTAATCCCCCACCTTTGACATCAATTGAATGTGGAACTTCATGAATCATGGTTTGGCCAGTAATGCAGTTATGATCATCAAAGTTCTTTCCGAAAGTGAAAATTATTGTCTGATCGGTTTTGGTTCTTTTTCTGTAGTACCATCCAAGAGCAATATCTGATTCACATTCCAATAGCTTTATTAATGCATCACGTGGGAGCTGAATGTCTGAATCAACCATTAATACGTAATCATAGTTTCCAGCCATTGCGTTTTTAGCTATTTGATTTCTTGCCTTGGCACAGTCATATCCTGAAACATAATCAAAGTACAATTCATAACCTTCTGGCCTTTTCAATCCATATATGCTTTTGAAACATTCCGGTTTGATGTTTTCAAAAGTTGGAACTGCAATCAATATCTTATTCGCCATATTTTCTCTCCAATTCCTGAATTCTTTTTTCCAAGTCACAAGTATTATCCAAATCTTTTTTCTCACATCTATACTGATAGATGTCAACTAGTGCAACAATGATGATGGCTAATGCAAATGGAATTAGTCCTTCGATTAAAGCATACTTTGTTGCGTTTTCCATGATGATGTTGATAGCTACTGCTGTTAAAACAGCACTTGAAATTGTTTTGGCAAAGTTGCAAATGAATATTTTTTTCTTTAATGCGTTCATATCAATCAACTTAAAATAATTCTCCAGAATATTCTATTCTTTTGATGGATATCCCAATACTCTTTTAGCTTTCTTTTTAGCGTATTCAACATCTCCTTCGCCTCTTATTCTACTTGCATAATGACTAGCTATACCAAGTATAATCATAAGAATGCAGTAGGGAATTGTATTTTCTGTAATTCCTAGCGCTTCTGAATATAACATGATGATTGGAATAACAGTAACTAAAAATGAAGTTAAAATGTCAATATCTTTTCTATTCCTTTCTAACCATTCATAAATCATTTTCAAGCCACCTCTTCATAGGGTTTGTTTGTATGAGAGAGAATTATACCATCAACGCAAATCTTTTCTTCAGTTCTGTATGCTTCTTCAGCATTTTCCTCGACATTAATCCAGGATTCATATTCTTCAAAGGTTTCAAAGTATTTGATGTATTTCATTGTGCCTCCCATGTAATAGAGTAGTATAATTTTCCATCTTCGATTTTAAATTCTATAATAGGTTTAACTGCATAAGGATAACCTGAATCAACATATTTGGTGCCGTTCCAGTAGAACCAGTGGCCTGTTGCCTGGTCTATGTATGGTCCTTTGTTTTCCAATGTTCCAACAAGTTTCCTTATAGTCATGTTAAATCCCCACTATAAATTTATTATGTTTTTTATTATATAATTTATTATATAGTTTATTATTTCTTTTATATAAAATATACTTTTTCATCTTCACTACAACCGTCCCATTCCATGTAGAGTTTGTTGTCTTCCCAGATAAATCTGACATTATTGACAATAGCTACATCTGGAAGCTCACAATAAGTAACACCATCATTATCTTTGACATAATTAGCTTGAGCCATAATGTTGGACCCCGTTGGTACGATCATGTTTACTACATGAGTTATTTCATCCTGCTCAAATGAACAGTCAGCAAGATCAAGACAGTTCTGGGATTCAGGATACATTTCGATTTCTGACATTTGCCTGTAGACTCTAATGTATTCTGTTTCTTGATTTTCCGTTAGGTTGACAATGGAAAGCAGTCTTAAATCATGGCCGTGTGTTGGATTGCATTCACCATCCTTGTCGATATAGATTCTTGTGTTCGGCAATATATCTGCAGGAGTCGGCCTTTTCAGTTTTAATCTGAAAACATCTCCAAGCACAGCAACAGTAACAAGAGTATGTCCTGAAGACCTAACCTGAACCTTACCTAACAGATAGCCAAAAGCTAAATCACCTTCCTTTGCTTTTTTAACTATTGTGTGTTCCATTGTTGATTCTTCCGCTAACGTTACCATTTCACCGACTCTACATTGATTAGCTGAAATCCATGCAGTATGTTCTTCATTAACATAAGTCTTTTCGCCCTCATCTAAAAGACAAGCAATAACGTCCATCTTTTCTTCATGGCCAAGTCCTGTAGGATATCCTCGACCATGGCCAATTGTTTCCTTATATTCTTCAATCATTCTAAAACACCCAGTCCCAATCTTTATTGATTATTTTATCTGGCAAGTATAGGCCAGTATTATCCATTGACTCATCATTAGCATCCCACAATAGCTTACTGCCTTTATATGCTTTAGGATATTCATGTTCACCTTTGAATAATCTAATTCCATGTTTTGATTGTTTTTCTGTTACAGTTATTTCTGGAATCCCATTAGCTGCAAATAATGGGGATGGAAATATCAATATCCATTTCAAGTCAAAATAGTTAAATTCTTCAAAATCTGTTGTTGCATATCCTGTTGGGGATATTTCAATTTCAGCATAATTATTATCATAGAATTTACTTGGATTGTTTCTGCTGAATCCTTCAAGATAATCAGAAGAACTTGATGTTCCTGTACCTACACGGCCATGAATATGGTATTGTCTCCAATCTCCCTCATCATCACTTCCTGAGGAATATGTATCAAAGGAACTGGACATAACTAATGTCTTTGCTCCTTCAAACATACAATAAGGCTTAACAGTACTGCTCCAATAAAACATGGTTTCTTTAATATCTTCAGAATACAAGAGATTGAAATCTGACTGCATCATGTAACTTCCAATGGTTGAACCAAGAAATGTTCCATTATCATTAACGGCAACATTACCACTTATATGTTTAAATCTAACTGCAATAACACGATTATTTGTTAAATCCTGACCAGAAGCAAATGTTGTAAATAAACTGCTTGGAATGCCAGTATCAAAGCTTGGAACGAATCTTGCTCTTAGAAATTTTCCATTATCTGTTGAGTCATTGTTGATACTTAAACCGGAGTAGTTCATGAAAAATTGTGAGTATGCATCAGAATTTGCATCAAACATTAACAGACCATTACCTGATGTTAATGTGCTGGCGAAGGTTGTGTCATGAACTTCAAGGATCAACTTTGTAGTTTCAGAAATTTTTCCAACAGGAATTCTGACAAGTATTGCTGCACGTTGAGATCCATAAGCTGGAATGTACATTACTGGACATGCTGTTCCATCTAATGTTTTGATTTTAAGATTTTTTAAATCGCTTCTGAATAAATTAGCAAAAGAACTATCCTCCAAATTATCCAAGAACAAATAATCATAGTTGGATGAATAGCTACTGCTTCTCTGATTGTAATTACTCATTACAATGTTAATTTGCAATTCTTTTATCAATGTCATAAATAATATTTTATTATCCTTTTTATATAAATTATATAATAAATATAGTAATATTAACATTAATGTTTCTGATTTCAAAAGTGCCCGTCTTGCACTGAAATATACATTAGGTATTGAAAAAACAACACTAACAATCAGGCCATTAATATGAAATTAAATCCCCCTGATTAAAGCTAAAATAAATAGCTATTGTTTTAATGTAACGTTAAATATTAAAAATTTTACATAACCTATCATGAAAAAAACATATCGATAGATTTAAATATATGGATATATAAATTAGGAATTACAAATATCATATCGATATTCTTAAATATGTCGAAATTATAATTATGTATATGGTATCTGAAAACAAGGAGGACTGTTGCAGAGAATGTTCAGTTGAAGAATTACTAAAAAATACTCCCTCCCCTAAAAAACTAGAAAACAATGCAACATTATTGAAATCTTTAGCTGACCCGACAAGATTAAAAATGATATATTTATTAAAAAACGGTGAATTATGTGTCTGTGAAATATTGGAAGCCATGGACAAATCCCAATCCACAATTTCACATCATCTAAACATGATGAAGAAAGAAAATATTCTTTTAACAAGAAAAGAAGGAAAATGGATTTATTACCGGTTAGCTGATGAAAATATTATTGAAATCTTGGAAAACTTATTCAATATAGTGGAATGATGAAGTATGACTGAAAAAATAGCATTAGCCTCATGCAACGGCATGAGCCCCAATGGACTAGTATCACGTGTTGCAGTAGGAGATTGTAAAAAAGAAAACGAAAATATCATATCAATCTGTATGGGTTCAACTTCTGCAGATATAGAAGGTAAAAATAATCCAATGCTAAAAAAATACCCAATAATAGCAATAAATGGATGTTCAAATAATTGTGTAAATAAAATTCTAAAAAACAAAGGAATAACCGTAAAACAAACAATAGAAGTAGGAGAAATCCTAGAACCACATAACATTTCAAGCAAAGATCCTTTCAGACTAGATGATGAGGGAGAAAAATGTGTTGAAATCATTAAAAAGGAAATTAACAAAAGAATGGAGTAGGATTAAAATGGATTTAGAAATATGGAAATCATTTGTAAATGATAATTATTACGAATTCTCCGCATTAAAAGATAAAGCAAAAATAGCGCTGCTGCTTCCAGATACAGATAAAATGATAATCCTTGAAAAATCAGAAGACAAAATGTTAATCCATAGCGGACATGCAGATGAATTTGATTTTCCTTTTGCCCAAATCGCACTACAATTCTCAGAAGAATCTGCCGACAAACTTAACGAAAATTGGTCATTTAATACTTTGAAAAATTTAACCAAAAAGGATGAAATTAGAATATTATCTTTTGTAAATGAAAATGAATTAAGATATTACAAATTCAATATTTTCCTAAAAAAATTTGGTTATGAACTTAACTCAAGTTGTTCATGTGGGTGTTGCTGATGAGTGACAATTGGAATTTTGACGGATTAGTGCAGGATGTATTAGTAAAATCAGGTAATAACTCCTGCTGTGGAGATATTTCATTTCCAGACACCCATAAATTAGATAATCCTTCTAATCCTCAATCAACAATTTCAAATGATTTACTTAATGAGTTTGAAAAATATCTTCAGGAATTGGGAATTATCGAAGTGGCCTATGTGAATGGAATTAATGATTATTTTTTACACGGCTTGAATTTTGACTTTAATTCAGCAATTGTGATTTCATATGAAATCAGCAAAAGTATTCATGATGAAGGAGCTGGAGATAAGGCACAAGCGTTCAATAATGAATTATATGAAAGTTTTGGAAACATCACTTATGAAATTTCAGATTACTTAAGATCCCATGGTTTTGAAACAATGGTTGCTCATCCAAGAGAGGAAACAATTGATTTCTCTCATTTGGCTCAAAAAGCAGGAATGGGTGCAATTGGAAAAAGTGGATTATTAATAAGTCCGAAAAAAGGACCTAATCAAAAGATAGCTGCAATATTGGTGAACATTGAAAACCTGCCTTTATTAAATTGTAATAAACATGAATGGATTTCAAGATACTGCAACTACTGTAATTCCTGCGTTAAAGCATGCCCACAAGAAGCACTTATCCTAAACAGAAAAAATAAAAATGTGGAGTTTATTGCAGATTTATGCATTGGCTGCACTAAAGGTTGTGTTGAATGCATTAAAGCATGCCCATTCTATAAAAAAGGTTATGAACATGTTTTTAAAAAATACAAAAAACTAGAAGCCAAACTGTCTTGATTATAACATTAACTATCACCATTTCTTATTTGAAACTTGTTTTTTAAAAGTAGTTGATGTATCTGCATAGTTATAGTCTGAATGATTTTTTGTTAACTTTGATGTTAATGTAACACCCAGTTTATCAAATAAAAATAGTTACAATTCATTCAATTTAATTAAGCGTAACATCAATTATTTGTAGGTAAATTATGTTAAGAATAGTCTGGAATAATAAATAAAAATATTGTTGGATTAATCCACCTTGCCATACCCATGTTATAAGCGAGCCAATTCGCCCAGGCCGACCCGATGCCGACCGAAGGGAGGCATCTGTGGGAGACCTGGGTGAATAGAATTGGCGAACATATACTATAATAAGTAACCGACCCTTGCCGGTCGGTTCCGTAAGTCATCAATGAAGAAAACTAATTTTATTTAACCAGCGGCATCATTATATGCAGTCCGACCTTTAGGTCGGACTGGATGCCTTGAGCGTAAGCGAAAGGCCAATACTATAGACCTAACAAAAATAGCTTTATCAAAGTTCGAGGAATAGGGGCTTGTCCCCCTATTCCGAGTTTATGGATTTGAAATTAATGATTTTGTCAAATTTAAGAACCGACCATTTATCGGTCGGTTCGGGGGTTAAGTTTTGATAAACTTGATTATAATTGCATTGGCATTCTTGAGTAATTAAATGGGGGCTTGTCCCCCATTAATTAGGCATTAAGGGTTTCAATTCAAGATATTAAAGGAAGTGAAACACCACAAACACTTCCTCATATCTAATTCAATAACGAGCGTTCAATGAAGATTTATAGCTCCGGTGTAAAAAGCAACAAAACACCATCATAGCTATATTCTAGTTCTATTGAATCCCATATCCTTTAAAATTTTATTATATTCCTCACGAGTAGTGAAAGAAGGTTTATTCTCATCAGTATCACTACCAGTAGATCCAGTTTCTCCACTTTCACCAGAGTTTCCCGGATTTCTACCCCCTGGTGTGGAACCGTCATTAGCTGCTTCAATTTTAATTCTTCTCTCAGCCAGTTTTTCCATTAGCTCCATATCAACGTCACCAGATAATAGCTTATCAATAACTTCTTTATCCTGTGCATTTTCATTATAGTTAAAATTATATTTAGCTTCGTACTCTTTTATTTTCCTTTCATTTTCCGCTTTTCTAAGTTCAGACAATTCATTTAAGATATCATCTTTACTGTCAATGAATTCCTTATTCTCTTCAATAGCTTTTTTAATCTCATCATATTTTTTAGATTCTTCTTTTAGATTATTAATTTCATCCTGAAGCTTTCCAATCTCAGCATCTTTACCTTGCAATTTTTCCAATAATAAAGAAGTAGCTACATTAGTATCTTTTGCAGGTGCAGGTTGAGGTTGTGGTGCAGGTTCTGGATTTGGATTTCCAGTTTGGCCTGTTTCTCCAGCAATGTCTGAATTCAATAATCTAATTTTTCTTGGATGCTTAGTAACTCCTACGTCAATTAAACTCATAGTATCAATTCCAAATGAATCTCCATTATCTTTCAATAAGACATCAACTTTTGGAGATAGTCCTTTTCCTTCCATATCCAGTTCATCTGGAATTTCAAGGAATAGCTTTCCTTTTTCGTATTCAATATTATTTCCGATTCCAACATAGATATTGTCATGTTCTGAAGTTAAAGGAATTCCTCCACGATAGTTTTCAGCTATTAGTTTTAGATCATCTTCAGTCCACTCAACGGGTTTAGTTAACCTTTCATCCAAGTCCGAATAGTCATATGATCCAACTTCAAAAAGTTCATGCCTCATAATTTATCACATTTTATTATATTAATTATTATATATTTTATTACTTATTTTATATAAATCTTTATTATATTTCAACTCCGTTTTCAGTGACAATTCTTTCACCCACAGGCTGTTCCTCTTCAAAGTTACTGAGATAATTTTTATAGATTTCATCACCTTCAGCGGAAAGTTCCATAATGTATCTTAACACATCATCTCTTGAATAGCTAAAATAAATATCTAAAGTTTCACTAATGCCCATTAACTCCAATTGCCTATTTAATAATTCATTACAGTACTTTAACACCCATTTCTGGTCATTAGCTACATTAACAATAAATCCCGTAATAGCTGAATCGTTAATGTATTCTGCAACATTCTGATTTGATTTTTCATTACCTGCCTGAGACTGAGGAGTAACGAAAGTCCTTAAAATATTATTTCTAAAGATTTCAGTCTGTCTGGTATAATCTGACTGGTAGTTGTTTCCACCAAGTATTTTAGATTCAATACCTGGAGGCACAATAGCTACATTACTGTCTGCAGTGGTTCCGTAATCTGCATAAAGATTTTCTTTTGCAGTAGCTGAAAGTTCTGTAACTATAGGTTGGCCGTTAGAATCTAAAGAAGGTTTTACTTCAATAATATTATCCTTATTAATTCTCTCCACCTGATTTCTTTCAAGATTGCACTTGTGGTATATATCATCAAGGCAATTAAGGATAATGCTTTGAGCTTCGCAATAAATTTCATTGTACATGAAGTTAATGACCTCTTCAGGTTCATACTTAACAGTTAATGTTCCCTCTTCAACACTAACATAATTATTAAACTCCTCAGGAGATCCATTAACAATATCTTTAGGCATTTCATGCAGGAATAGCTGCACTTCATTATCGTCATTAAACTCTTTTTTCAATCCATATCCATTAGCCCCAATTTCCAAAAATATAGGTTTAATATACTTGCCTATGGATTTATCCCAACGTTGCACAGGTTTAATAAGTCCTTCCCCATCAACCATTCCACCCTGCAAGATATTTTTAGCTACTTGGCTGATGTCAATTTTCCTGGCCCATAAAATCAAAGTTAATTTCTGCTCTTGAGATAACTTATTTTCCTTATCAATAAGCACAATATTAACATTAGCTTTATCAATTCTATTTTTCAATATTCCTGAAGTATAACCGTCAAGTTTAACAGCATAACGTGCATTAGCTATTGTCTTATTAATTACAGGTGGAAGTGCATCCGGCAAATCAAGGCCAGTGTTGATTCCATCAGTTCTAGGCTGCCTTTCATCCTCACCCCAATAGCTACGCTTAGTGTTATACTGTTCTACCCTATTATTCAATAATCTAGTTTTAATATAATCAGCAATTCCCATAATAATCATTTCATATTTTTTATTATATTATTTATTATATTTTTTATATAAAATAAGTAATAAAATTAATGTGTCCTTGGAATTGACTTATTTTACAAATGTTCGCATTAGTACAAACAGTATATATACAAGTATAATCATATGCATAAGTAGAGATTAAAAAGAGATTAAAAAATCAACCATACCTAAAAAAATTAAAATATAAAAAATCTAACAATAATAGAAATCATAGAAATATCAAAATTAAGAAAGCATAATTCTTGATTTACCAAATATGTAAAATAAACAGCACAAGGAGTACACAATGTACAATTATTACGAGTTAGAAGAAAATAATCCTAGAAATGAATTTGTTGAAACAGAAATAAAAAATCTTTTAGAATTAATTAAACTGGAAAAATATCAAATAGTAGTGGATATGTATTCTGAAAGAAATCAAATGGATGCAGAAGAACGAGAAAAAGAAGGAAAAACAATCAATAATTTAAAATGCGATATTCATAAAAAATATTATCTCAAGTTTTCAAGAAAAGAAAAAATAAAAACAGAAATAAAAAAAGGAGCTTACTGTTTATTATCCGTTAATGATAAAGAGATTAACTGTTGGGTTAGAGAAATTACCTCTCATTCGATTAGTGTATCACTTGAAGAAAAAATTCGTAAATTTAGTAAAAATAAAACTGCTAAAATTGATTTAATACTTAATGATGTTACATTTAACCGATGGGAAAATAATTTATTAAACTTGACTAAAAACGGTGAAAAAGCATTAAAATTTAAATCAAAAAAAATAACAATAACAGCAGATAATGAAGATAAAAAAATTAATTTTATAAATAAATCATTAGATCCCTATCAAAAGAAAGCTGTTAAACGTGCAGTAAATTGTAATGATTTTTTCTTAATACATGGCCCATTTGGTACAGGAAAAACAACAACAATTATTGAGCTGATTCTTCAAGAAACAAATTTAAATCATAAATTGTTAGTTTGTAGCGAAAGCAATACTGCAATTGACAATATCCTTAAAAAATTAAGACATACCAATATAAATTTTACAAGAGTAGGAACTTCAAATAAAATACCTAATTATCTCCAGCAATATACTTTAGATTATAAAATAAACAATCAGATAACCGGTAAATCAATTACTAACGAGGAAAGACAACAAATTGAAAAAGAAATATTGGAAAATAGCCAAGTAATTTTAACTACAAACTCATCAGCAGGAAGTATAATTTTATCTGATATTCAGTTCCATATTGCAATCATTGATGAAGCATCACAAGCTACAATACCCAGTACATTAATACCAATTAATAAAGCGGAAAAATTTATTTTAATAGGCGACCACAAACAATTACCACCAGTTGTATCAAGTAACAATACAAAATATCTTAGTAAATCATTATTTGAAGAACTTATAGAAAAATATCCTCAACAATCACAAGAATTATTAATACAATATAGAATGAATGAAATTCTCATGACATTTCCAAATAAAAAATTTTATGGAAATAAATTAAAATGTAGTGAACTGTCAAAAGATAATTATATGACTACTGTTCTTGAAAAATATGATTCTAGTAGTCCATTAATATTTATTGATACATC
Organism: Methanobrevibacter sp.; assembly: GCF_015062935.1. Taxonomy (NCBI): domain Archaea; kingdom Methanobacteriati; phylum Methanobacteriota; class Methanobacteria; order Methanobacteriales; family Methanobacteriaceae; genus Methanobrevibacter; species Methanobrevibacter sp. The sequence goes on from NZ_SUTM01000007.1 coordinate 31,026, forward strand.
AAAATATGAAAATAACAAAGAATTCTCATTAGATTCACACTCATATAAAAATAATTTAGAAAGCGAAATAGTTTTAGAAATTATTAATATGTATTTGGATAAAAAAATCAATCCGCAAGATATTGGAGTAATTTCACCTTATTCAAAACAAGTTCGATTAATTGAACAGTGACAGACGTAAACACCTATCCTTAATTCTTCATTATCTATTTTTTCTTCTGCCATATTTAATTCACCTTGTACAAGTCGTGAAAAATATCTAATATATATAAAAAATTGCAATTTAAAATTAGTTTGTAAAAATTTTTACATAGTATTAGATATACTAATGTAGTTAATACACATATATAAAGCTATCCATAAAAAGCTTGGAGTAAACTTTATATACTATGAGAGAAAATCTCTTTAAAATTAGCTTTAAATTTAAAATTAACGTGAAATTTAAAGTATTAAGTCAAATAAAGGATAATTTTCCTTTTTTGATTAAATGATAAATTTAGGTTAATTTAAATTTATACTTTTTTTCTAAATTAACATGATTACTGCCGGCAGTGTAATCAAAGAGATTACAGTGTTGATCAATATGCAGTCCGAGGTCAACTCATAATCAAGTTTATATGTAATTGCAAGTAACAATGACATCATCCCTGCGGGCATTGCGGCCTCAACAATGGAAATTTTAAACTGAAGGTCAACCAGCCCAAGCTGTGTTGCAACAACAAAGGCAACAATAGGGAAAAACATCAGTTTCATGATTGAAGTAAAAACAATCATGGATTTGCTTCTTTTGATAGCTGAAAAATCAATAGACAAACCCAAGGCAATCATGATTAAAGGAATAGCCCCCTGACCTAGATAATTAACAGTATTGTCAATGACAGGCCCTATAGGAATGTTGATAAAATTAAATACAAGCCCTAAAATCACAGCCCACAACGGCGGGAAAAATGTAATCTTTTTTACTGCAGTCTTGACTGTACCGCCAAACTTTAAAATCAGCACAAAAGACAAGATTAGAAAAATGCATAATGTGGCAATATCACAGAATATGGCTCTTAAAAAACCTTCCTGGCCAAAAATACCTAAAGTAACGGGATAACCCATAAATGCAGTATTCGCAATCATTACAGTTACCAATACACTCCACAGTGTAATATCATCTAATTTCAACTGTTTTAAAATAAAAAATGAAACTATACCCGTAACAACTGAAGAAGCCAAAATAACTAGAGGCAATATTCCCAGTTTAGAGATTAATGATAAATCAGCAGAGTACAAAGCATGAAAAATCATGCAGGGAAGTAAAATATACATCACTATCTTATTGAATGGGTCTATGTCCTTTTCACTTAAAAAATCAATCCTTTTAAGGAAATATCCCAACCCAATCATTATAATGATTGATAAAATAGTAACTGCAATTTCATTCATAAAATAATATTAGATAAAAAAAGTATAAAAAAGTTTGGGTTCCGCCAAAATTGAATTTTGGCTGACTTGTTGATTTTTTTTAAAATATTGTTACATCGAGTTTTAATTGGTTTTTTATGGATGTGCTTTCGCAGAAATCTTCTAGGTCTTCTGTTGTGTTTTCTATTTCTTGTTTTATGTTATGTAGTCGTATTAAATTATATGCAAGTGCATCTAAGCATATTCTTTCTTCTGTTTTTACCATTCCGATGACTACTTCTTTTTCTATTTGGAATTGTTCTTTTAATATTCCAAATGGTCCTTCAACGCTTGATCTTTTGGCGTATTCGTCTTTATATTCTTGTTTTTCCATTTTTTGGTTCATTGCTTTTTGCATTTCTGATCCGTATTCTGTGATGGTTCTGTGTGTTTGTGAGTCTGAACAGCATTTGTTTCGTGCAGGGCAGTGTTTGCATGCTTCGTAATTGTTGTAGAGTCTTTTTATTTTGTCTGGTTTTTCTGGGTCTTTGTGTGGTTCGATATATTTTGCAAAAAAGTGCAAATAGTTTCCTTCTGGACATTTAAATGCATCTAATTCGTAATCGTAGTCGAAATGGTCTTTGTGATATGGATTTTCGTTTAATTTTCCGATTTTTTCTTTGGATTGTTTTCTTGTTGGTATCAATCCGTTAATTTTCTTATCTGCTAAGTATGATAAGCTTATTTGATTTAAGTATATTGTATCGGCGCTTATGTATTTTGGTGTTGTTTGTATGTTTCTTATTGCTCTTTCTGCGATTGGTGGGAGTTCATAATGGTCAGTAGGGTTTTGTGTGACGTTTATTGCACAGATTAATTTAGTGTCGTAATCGACTGCAGATTGGATATTATAGGCAACCATGAAGTTTCCTTTCTTTCCTTTCATAAATCTTGCTTCAATATCGTTTACTGGTATTCTGTCTTGTCCTGTGAATGTGAACTGTGTTTCTATTCCATATAATAGTTCTAATTTATCTTCATCATTCATGTCTTTCTTTTCCAATAATCTTTGGGCTGGTTTATGGAGTTTTTCAAGGCATTGAGGGTCGATTGGTCGTCCTTCATAGTAATCGACTAATATTTGTGTTTCTTTTTTGGTGATTGTGTTGTTGTTGGAATTGTATGCTTTTTTGATGGTTCCATCAATGGCAACGTGATTAAATTCTGTGAATCCTTCATCAAAGGCCTTTTTTAAGGTCATTTGCAATAATACTTCGAAATACTGGCCGTATTCTCTTCGATATCTTTGAATTGATCTCTCAGAAGGTCTGATATCATCACAAACGTATTTAAATATGTCATGGTATCTTGCCATGTCTGCAATTATTGATGTTCTATCAATATGTTGGATTTTAGCATAAATTAGCAATTTTAACATTGAATCTACTGGAAGAGAGTCTCTTCCTTTCTTTTTCTTCGGTTCTTTAATATTTAAAAGTGGAAAAACTTCTTCAACAAATTCCACAACAAAATGAGAAATATGATTCTCTGGAACGTTCCAATCAAGAGTCTTAATACCCAATTTTGTCTGATTCCTATCAAATTTTCTTTTAACCATAAATAACAACACCAAAACAACTTATACCTAATATAAAATATGTACAACAAAGTATATAAACTTAACTATCTTAAAATCATTAAAAACAAAAAATAAAAATAAAATAAAACCAAATAACAATTTAAAAAATAATAAACTTAAATTAAATAAAATAAATAAAAATTAGTTTAAAAATATGGAAAATAATGAAAATTAAGCCAAAAATTTTTTCGACAAAAAATTAAAAATCAATTTTGGCGGACACCCTGAAGAAAAAACAAAAAATATATCTGTTAAATCAGTAGATGGATTCCAAGGTGGTGAAAAAGATATTATAATAATATCTTTAGTAAGAAGCAATGAAGAAAAAAATATAGGGTTTTTAGATGATATACGAAGATTAAATGTTTCATTAACACGTGCAAAGAAAAAATTGATTGTTATTGGTAATAAAGAAACATTACAAAGCAATAATGATTATAAAGAATTCATAGAATTTTGTGAATTAATTTAAACATTTATTTAAATACAGACAAAACTAAAAATCAAATAAAGTTGTTTGTTTTGGTTCAATATATCTTATTACTTCTGTATCAATTAGCTTATCATCTTCCTTAAGATGTCCAAGCAACAATGGTGATTTCTCATCATGCAATTTTATAACATTTTTGGGAATTTCAGGTTTCCGATTAGCGTAGCAATATTTGCATTCACTTAAACAGGAATTATATGCTCCTATATCTCTTGATGGAATACAGTGACAGTTTTCTCTAATTCCTGTTCCTTTTACATTTTTATAAACTACATTGTGTGCCTGTTCTAAAATTTCCCGAGTTGTGCAACCTGCTGCATGAATACCATATTTTTCATAGCTTTCATTTGTTGCACATGATTGAGTGTAAAGATTATATCTCTCTGATATCTCACCAATCCCTTTCAATAGCTTCACTTTATCTTCCTCAGTAAGTGGAATTATCTCAGGCATGTTCTCTTCAACTTTTTTGTACATATCAACAAAGCTGAATATGCATCTGTAAACTAATGGTGAGATCTTTTCGACTATATCCTCGAATGTTTCCAGATGTTTTTCAATAGTGTATTTTTCAGTCAGAAGTATTGGGTCATATCTCCAGAGAATCTTATTGCTACCAACAATATCAGATAATCGTTTTAACGTTTTAATAGATTGATTTATTGTTGGAACTTTCGGTTCTATGTCCTTGCCGTATGCAGTAATCGTGTAGTTGCACAATATATTGTACTTTTCATCAATACTACCTATATGTTCCAGTATAGGTTGGTAGTTCTTGGAGCAGAACAGAAGACAATCCACATCTTCAGGCTTTAAGCTTAACTTGTAAACATTCTCTCTTGCAAATGGATTTCTTGAATATGCATATCCTTCACTCAGCCTGTTCAGTAGCCATGGAGTGTAGTAGTTCACTATATCTGTTCTTCCGCCGACATTTATTATCATGTTATCACTTACTATATCTGGTGACATTAACATTTCTTATTTGTGTTTTGACCAGCATCATACAGCCAACTCTGTTAAATAATAACTGTTCAAGACAACATTTTTATTTCTATACATTCACTAATGTTTTTATTTTATATCTGAATATATGTTAAAATTATGCGATTTGAACGAATTTCCAAAACTTTAATTACTGAAGAAAATAAAATTATTATTCGTAGTGAGAGAAAAGTAGTAGATAATTTCTATACTATTGGCGTAACAATAATTGCTTGTCATCAATTGTTTATAAATAATTTCAGCATCTTACCCTCAACTTTTCCAATAATACTCAAGTAGTTACCTTTGCATCATTAGTTGGTTCAGGTTATGTCAGTGATTATAGTAGATGTTCAGGATTTGTATTTCCACCATCCCAGTTTCACCCAGTATAGATGAAAATATTTAATTATCATGATTTCTAAAAAAAGTAGTGTAGAGAGAACATAAGTATGACAACTTTCGCATGCCCTTTCATACTCTTCCTCTCCAAATAATTTTATTAGTTAATTAATATTTTAAATTTCAAGATATATATTAATAGCTATTTTCTTTTCATTTAACAGTTGGTTTTATATTAACATCACCCATTTGAGATTCGAAGATTAGTTTGAAAAGGCTCATGATATAGCAAAGTTGAATAAAATTTGATTTCTATATCATTGGTGTTAATGTCAAAAACACATCAGCAAATCAAAGTTTTGAGAATAAGTTTCGTTTTATATGAATTGTTCGTATTAGAAGTTTAATTTATATGAAAACAATTTTAGAAGTAAGTTTTCAGTAATTAATGTGGTTATTTTTTATTTTTATTTAATTCGACGGATTTAAATGTTAGTCTAGTAAAGGTTTTATTAAATTCCTCAGATACTTCATTTAGGCCTATTTCATTTTCCCATTGAGCATTTATTTCCTCTATAATTGGAATCATGTTTTTTCCTTTAGAAGTTAAAGTTAAAGTATACTGTCTTTTATCGGAAGTTGATTTCTCACGTATAATAAAATTATTCTTTTCCAATTTTTTGACCGCTTTAGTTATAGCACCTTTAGTTAAGTAAAACCCATCTGATAAATCCTTTTGATTTAAGTTGTTCTCCTCATTTAATCTTAATAAACATAAAACTTGAACCAGATTCAAATCATATTGGGAAAATAAGTCATTTAAATATTTTTTATGATTTGTATGAAAAATAAATAATAAATCACCAAAACGATTAGGATTATATAAATCAATATTATCAGAACTCATTGAAACACCAAAATATAATTTATTAAAACTATTATAAAAAATTAGATGGAAAAAAGATGAAAAAATGGTTGATAAAATCATCTATTGATCAAATTTATTTTTTCCATCTAAAAAAGGTATGATTTTGATTAAAAAGACTTTTTTTTATCTGATTTTTGGAATTCCTGTAATTCTTAAACCACCGTAATGGGATTTGTATTTAATGTTTAATCCAATTAATAATGGGGTGATTTTTTCGATGATTCTTGCTTTTTCCAAGATACCTGTGTCGATTGTTTTGATTCCAGGTATTTTGTCGATGATTTCTGCTGCAATTTCTTTTGCTTCCTTGTCGTCACCTGCTATCAAACAGTCACAGTCGATTTCTTCTGGGATGTTTGCGAGGTGTGAGTTTGAAATGTTACAGAATGCGCAGATTACTTTTGCACCTGTTCCCTCAAGGATTTTTGCAGTTCTTTCTGCAGCGGATCCTTCCATTAAATCAACAAATCTGAATGGTTTTCCACCGATTGCTGTTTCTAATGGTACGGTTGCATCCATGACTATTTTATCAGTACAGAATTCCTTGATTCCTTCAACTGTTGGCTTTTGAGCAGCTAAAGGCACTGTAAGAATCAATACATCTCCTACTTTTGCGGCGTCTTCGTTTGCCATACCGGTCATGTTTAGGTTATAGCCTGCTAAGTCCTCTTTAGCTTTTGCAACTACGTCCAATGCTTTTTCTTCTTTTCTTGAACCTACAATCACTTCTACACCAGCAATAGATAATCTTTCAGCGATTCCAAGTCCTTGTGGACCTGTTCCTCCAATAACACTTACAATCATATTATCACCTAAAAAATTAAAAAAAGGATTTAATATTCATAAAATCCTTTTCCAGCATTTATTCCCAGTTCTCCTTTGTCTATTTTTTCTTTAAGTTTTTCAATCATTTTTGATTGAAGTGAATCAGGGTCTTGAGCTTCAGGATTCATTAAAGCAATATTGTATAATGTTGTTAAACCAACAATATCAATAATGTGGAATGGTCCTTTTGGAGCACCAGTTGCCAACATCCAAGTTTTATCGATTGTTTCAGGTTCTGCCACATCATTGGCCCATAATTTAGTTGCGGCATTTAAAAATGGTACTAATAAAGAGTTTAATATATAACCTGGTTGCTCTTTTTTAACTTCTAATGGAATCATGTTAATGTCTTCAGCAAATTTAACGACTTCATCAAAGTATTTTTGTTCAGTTCCAGCATGACCCATAACTTCTGCTGTGTTGTTTTTCCAAATTGAGTTTGCAAAATGTAAACAAAGATATTTTTCAGGCCTTCCAGTATATTCGGCAAACATTGATGGAAGTAAAGTTGATGAATTTGTCACGAGAATAGTTTTTTCAGGCATATATTTAGCCAATTCTTGATAAAATGCAATTTTTTCATCTGGAATTTCTGCAATTGCTTCAATGATTAAATCTGCATCTTTTGCTGCTTCTTCATAACTTGTTGTTAAAATTAAGCTATCATGTGCTTTTTGAACTTGTTCTTTTAATTCATCAATTTTTTCATCAGAAATTTCATCTTTTTTGATTAAACCTCTGCAGTATGCCATTTCATCGGTTTTCATTGCTTCAAGGTCTTCAATGTAGACATTTTTGAATCTTTCAAGTTTTGGTTTTGCTCTTTCAATTGATCCTTCACTTCTAAGCCAAATAGTAACATCAAATCCACAGTATGCAGATTGTAATGCAATTTGACTTCCAAGGACTCCTCCTCCTGCTACAACAACTTTCTTTATACTCATTTTTATTCACCTTCTAAAAAGTAGTATACCTGTAAACTAAATTAGTATACTTGTAAACTAATATCTATTGTATAGCATATAAATCTTTTCTAAATCCGTTTCCCCTAAGCTGGTTTTTTAGGTTTTAATTTTTAACCAATTTCGATTATCTGTTGATTCATTTTTGTTAAATATGAATCATTTTCAATTCAAAAAAAATCAAAAACAAACTAAAAGTGGATTTACATAGTTGAACATCTCCTTTGGAGAGGATGGAGATTTTCAAATTTCTCATTTTAAAGTAACATTTAAATAGAAGTTATGAATATATATTCATAATACCTGAAGATACATTTGGGGAGAAAATTATGGTAAGACCTAAAAGAATGAGGAGAGTAGTCACATGCCACAGGCATGAGTTGAACAGGAACCTGAAACCGATAGAGCTGTCTGTAGATGAGTTTGAAGCAATCAGATTCAAAGACTATCATAATATCAAACAAACGGAGGCTGCGGAATTTATGGGAATCTCACAGTCAACATTCCACAGAATTCTAAACTCTGCAAGGCATAAACTAGCTGTTTCTCTAATTGAAGGCCGACCAATAGTTGTTGTAAAAGGTGATACAATGATTGATCCAAATAAATACTTATGCGAAGATTGTGGTTTTCAATGGTCAAATCCAGAAAAAGAATATGAGGAATGCCCGGACTGCAAATCAACAAACATTCGCAAATTGAATGCAAATAATAGAAACAGAATGTCAAATGACACATGCAGTTGCCCTAATTGCGGATACACAGAACCAAAAATTAGAGGCATTCCATGCAGAACCAAAACATGCCCAGAATGTGGTTCACCACTACAGGGAAGAGGATTATGCAACATTTAAAGAGGGAGATGATTTAAGATGGCTGATAATCTAGAATATGTCTGTAAAGAATGTGGCTTCAATTGGATAACATTGAACGGCGAACACCATATATGTCCAAGATGCCACAGCGAAACAATAGAATATGTCGGTGAAGTGAAAGGCTTAGACATCGATTCAATATTAAACCACAACAAAAGGATGGGAGGATGCTGCGGTTCTGCCCGTGGAAGAGGACCATTGACCTGTGGAAAACCATATCCGGACCACCACGACCCAAACATTCCACATGATCCGGAAAAATGCTGCGGACATAGAGCATGCTAAACTGGAGGTTAAAAGAATGGCTGAAATTACAATAGATACTGATAAATGCGACAATTGCGGAGACTGCACCGACGTTTGTCCTATGGAAGTTTTAATTCTTGAAGATGGCAAATTAACCATCAATGACCCTGATGAATGTAGTTACTGCGAAACCTGTGTGGATATTTGCCCAAACGAATGCATCACAATAGAATAAAACTTCTAATCATTTTCTTTTTTAAATATTTTTTATCAAAATAATACATCATTAAATTAAAGTTAAAAAATTTTATAATCATCAAAAAATTAATTTTCTATCAGAGTTTCAGTACAGATTTTGATAAGCATCGGAACTTTTTTTATAAGTTTTATACGAATGAAAATATTTAATTAACATGAGCTCGATAAAAAGTAGTATTGAGAGAACATAAGTATGACAACTTTCGCATGCCCTTTCATATAACTCTCTCCAAAATAATTTTATTTAATTAATGATTTAATTTTTAAGTTATATATAATTAGGCCAAAACAAGACTTTAAAAAAATTACATTTAATTCAAACATAAACACTGACCCCACATATCAAAAGTGGAATTAATCTCATCACCATTAGCATATTGCATTAGCTAATAAGATGATGGATTAATGACTTCATTATACGATATATAATGAAGTTGTTAATTTTTAATAGTTATTACAGTACTATTTAACCCTAATACTCTTGAATAGTCAACATTGTCTGCAATTTTATTTAAAACACTGATATTGTCAAATTCAAGATTATCTTTTTCCACTACTGGATTGAAATCGACACCAGTATCCTTAATTGATATTAAAATATTGTCAGCATTATTTCTAACAATTACGTCAATTGTATTAACTGTTTCATTGTTGTTGATGATGTTTACAAGCATCTCTTCAATAGCTAAACTGACTATTGCTGCAGATTTATTGTCTGATAAATAATTCTGAACATTTTGTGCCAATTCCACAGCATCTTTTACATTACCATTAATTGTATGTTCAAATACTTTTTCATCATCATTGTGCTTGTTGATAAAGAATCCTGAATATTCACCCTCTGTTTTTTTATGGATATATTTTGAATAAGCAAAGATGAACAGTATTGTTAATGCTTCAGCGATTGCAAATGAAATCCAAATACCGTTTCCTGCAAATGGAATGGACAATATGCATGCAAGCCCAATAGGCAAGACCAAACCTTCAAGCAGGGAAATAATAGTGGATAATTTATTTTTCTGAATTGCCTGAGCATAAAAAGTATATAAAAATGTAATGGCTGTTCCCACATAACTTATTGCAAATATTCGCAGAGCATTCAATACAACAGGAACATCTGCAGGATTTTTAACACTGTACAGGAACAATAACGCCCGAGGATACACAATAAATAACAAAGATAAAGCCAAACTTGCAATTACAACGATTTTTAAAGACCTGTGAATAATGTAATTAACTCCAGAATAGTCTTCTTCTTTAAAGTAAACAGACACTATTGGAGACATTGTCTGAGCAGTTCCTATTAAAAATATATATAATATGAACAGGCTATTATAGCAGATACCAAATGCCACAATACCTGATTTTCCAACATATATTCCAACTAAAAAGTTTATTACAAGCAATTTTAAAGTTAAGTATAACTGTGTTGAAGAAGATGAAAATCCTGAAGTTGCAATTTTTTTAAGGAAAGCGAAGAATTTGCCTAATTTTAATTTAATAAATTCCAATGTACGGTCCTTTTTAAAAAAGTAATATGAAATTAAAACTGATCCAACAAGATAACCTGTTGAAGTAGCCAATGCTGCTCCTGAAAGTCCTAAATGGAAATATGAAATATAAATTACATCAAAACATATATTAACAATATTTGCAATCAATATTGCCCTGAACGGTAGTGACGGCATACCATCTGACCTTATAAAGTATGATAAACTCATCATATAACATAAAAACGGCATACCAATAATTAATGAATTGAAATATGAAGTTACCTCAGGAATCAGTTCGGGCTGGGAGGAACATAAAAACTGTGCAATACTGCCTGAAAATATCAAACCGAATATCGAAATCAGTATTCCAATTACTAAAAGTGAAATAATGGATGTTGAAAAATATGAATTACTCTTTTCATCATCAAATTCTGCCTTTGCAACAGAACAAAGTACACTACCACCCAATCCAATCATCCAATAGATTAGATTGACAAAAGTAATCACAGGAGCTACAATCTGAATTGGTGCAAGATTAGATGCACCAATTAAAAAGCTCACTATCAAACCATCCACAAATAAACAGATATTTCCTGCCATTGAAGTAAATAATGTCGGGAGGAAAAATTCACTGAATTTACTCCTCAATAATTTATAATTTCTTTCATACATCATTAATCCCCTTAAATACTAAAGAAGTCCAGATCATCCAAATATTTCACAAAGTTATAGACATACTCTTCAGACACATACGGCCATTTAATTCCCAAACGATACAATGCCTGTACGGTATAATCATTTGATACAGGAAGCCAGATTTTTTTAACTTTACCAGAACCGATTGAAGTAATTAAACCTGAAACTCCTTCTTGTTTTGATTTATCGGCCAATGCATCATCCAATGCTTTTTGATATTCATCTTCCTCCACATATTCAATATTCAATCCCAGAGGTTTGATGATTTCAATTATATCTCCAAAACTGATACTGTGATAATCATATGGATGGAATACAGTACAATCCTTTGGAGTTTTTGACAGACTAATAATTGCTTTTGCAGTCATATCAATTGGTGAAAATTCAACATTGCCCATAATCATTGAGTAAGACATTTTTCCAATTGTAACAAATGCTTTTAAACGGTTAATGAATCCGTTTGATTCAAAGTTAATTTGGAATTCACTGTCAGAGCTTCTTGCCATCAGGTTTCCAACCCTCATGATTTTAACATCCAAATCATTCTCTACCGCAGCTTCAAGAACTGCCCTTTCTGCGAGGAATTTGGAGTTAAGATACTGATTGTCCACAGCCTGACCAATGAATAAGTCCTGCTCTGTGAACGGAACATCGACAGGAGGATAATTGTTAATACTTTCACCTGCAATACTGTAGGTTGAAACCTGAACATATTTTGCATTTTTCATTTTAGCAAACTTAAGCCCGTTTACAACACCACCAAGGTTAATGTCCTCAATGTCCGTTCCAGATGAAAAGTGTTTCACATTAGCTGCACAATTGACAATGGTATCAATGTTTACATTAATAAGTTTTTCAAAGTCTTCAAAGTTTGTAATATCCCCTTCAATAATGTGCAATCTCTCATTGAAAAGCTCTTCGTATTCATTGGAGAAATAATAGAAGAGAAGTGATTTTAATCTTTCCTCTCCGCTTAATACTTTGTTTGATCTTATGAAACAGTATACATCACCAGTTTCATTTTCCAATATTTCATGAAGAACATGAATTCCTAAAAATCCTGTAGCTCCGGTGAGTAAAATATTTCCCAAACTATCCTGAATTTCGCCATCAAGTAAGTTTTCAAGAGTGTTTTTCTTAAGTAATGAATCAATATCGGAATAATCATATGACAGTTCAGCTTTTTTCTCTTCAGACTGGTCGGATAATACCAATTCGGCCAATGCTCTTGGAGTTGGATTTGAAAATACATCCCCATAGTTCAGATTATAGTTTCTGTTTAGTGCCTCCATTGTAATTTTGGTCACTAAAAGTGAGGTTCCACCAATTTCAAAGAAATTATCTGTAGCACTTACTTCATCAAGTCCTAAGATTTCACCAAAAAGGTTTGTAAAGAATGCTTCAATGTCATTTTCAGGAGCCACATATTCTGTTATTAAAACAGGTTCAGGTAAGTTTCTGAGGTCTGTTTTACCATTTGCTGTTTGAGGCATTTCATCAAGTTCCATATAAACTGTTGGAACCATATAATATACCAATTTTTCCGCAAGGGAAGCTTTTAAATCATCAATATTAATTGAGTATTCGTTTTCTCCACGGTTTTCCTCCCTGTATTCATCATGAACTGTGAAGTAGGCGCATAAATGGTCATTGCCTTTGATTTTTCTAACAACAACTGCAACGGATTTGATTCCTGGGAATTTTGAAAGTCCAACTTCAATTTCCCCAATTTCTATTCTTAAACCTCTGAGTTTGATTTGATTATCCATTCTTCCGAATACATAATAATCTCCTTCTTCAGTGACCTTAACAAAATCTCCTGAACGGTAAAATCTTATTCCGTTAATAACTTCATATGCCTCAGCATTTTTCTCAGGACGATTCAAGTATTCTCTTGAAACCCCTTTTCCTGCAATATATAACTCCCCTATTACATTTGGAGGCAATGGATTGGAGTCAAAGTCCATGACCATTTCATGAACGTTGAATAATTCTTTTCCAATGTGAATATCTGAGCTTTCAAGCTGAACACCGTTACAGTAGACAGTTGTTTCTGTTGGCCCGTACATATTAAAGAATTTTCCATTGGAATTTTGTGAGAGAAGCTCATATAATCTTTTAGAGAAAGGTTCTCCAGCATGAATATATACCTTAAATCCATACATAGTCTCCTGCATCGCTTCAATTTCAAGATACTGAAGCAGTCTTGATGGGGTTGCAATGTAAACATTTGCACCGGTTCTGTGGATTAAATCCATCATTTCAATTGGATCTTTATATTCAGTATCATTAGCAAATACCATTGGAACACCATTCAAAAGTGATCCCATAATTTCCTGCTGGAATACATCAAATGCAACTGTTGTTGTGGACAATACTTTATAATCTTCTTTTTCAAGATTATGAACCAGTTCATAAGTACAAACATTCCTTGGGTCAGGATACACAAAGTTTGCAATGTTTCCATGTTCAAGGATTACTCCTTTAGGAAGTCCTGTTGAACCTGAAGTGTAAATGAGATATGCCATATTGTTTGCATGCACATCCGGATCAGGGTTGGCAGTGTCTTTTTCTTTGAGCAGTTCATTAACATCAAGCAAATTATCTTCATATCCACTTAAATCTATACCTTTCTTCTCAATCACATCATCCACAATGATAAATTTGGATTCGCTGTCTGTTAAAACATGCTCAATTCTTTCAGATGGATATTCTGAATCCACCGGAATGAATGCTGCACCGGATTTTAGAATACCAAATATTGATGCAACCACATTACTGTCCCTATTTAATATAAACATTATTCTGTCTTCAGGACCGACACCCCTTTTAATGAGGCTGTGAGCAATTCTGTTAGCTTTTTTATTTAGTTCATCATATGTAAATTCCCCGTCAGTGGCATATAATATTACTCTGTCAGGATGCATTTCAACCTGATTTTCAAATATTTTATTTAATCTGTCTTCAGGAACATCATCATATGCCAAATCATCGACACCCCAGTCATCGTTTTCAATGATTGAAATATCTTTCATCAATGTGCTTTCATCAAATGTCTGGAATTTGTTTAAAACTATTTTAATTGATTCAAGGAAAGTGCTGATTAAAGTTTCAGAGTATAACTGATCATTATATTCGCAGAAAATTCTGTATTGACCATCAACTTCCACAACATTAATGTTGACTTTGAATTTCAGTCCTTCATAATCAATAGACTGTCTTTCAACTTTCATTCCACCGATTTCAATGTCTTCAATGATTTTTCCATGATAAGCATATAATATTTCAGGAGCAATATCAAATTCATTTGAAATTTCAGTTAAAGGATATGCGGAATATGTCAATACATTCAGCCATTCCCCATTTATATATTCAAAGTATTCCTTAAGAGTTGAATCAGAATTTAATTTCAATGCTAATGGTAATGTTTTAACCATCATGGCCAATGTTTTCTGTTGATTTGGATTGAATCTACCATTAGTGATAGTTGCTATTAATGTATCACGATTATATACGAATTTATTTATAACAAATGATGTTGCTGCCAGGAACAAATTGTTCTGAGAGATATTTGCTTTTGAACAGAACTCATCAATACTGGTTTTTTCAAGGAAAATATCATTCATTGCGACTTTACCTTGTGATTCATCGCCGTTAATGTCCTGTGGAATTAATGTTACATCATCAAACTCTTTGACTCTGTTATTGAAGAATAATTTTGCCTCCTCATATAAACCGGATTGGCGTGTTTTAATCTCATTTAAGCAATATTCAAATCCGTCAAGCTCTTCAATCTCATAATCTTTTCCATCATAGATTTTTGAGATTTCATCAAATAAAATGTTTAAAGAGGTTCCATCAACAATAATGTGGTGGAAATCAGCTAAAAGCATTGAGTTTCCAACTATCTTAAATCTGAATAATGGACCCTCATCCAGTTTGAATGGTTTTACAAACTCATCAACATCAGCTTCATCAACAACTTCAATCATATCATCAATTTTTAAATCATCCCTTCTTTGCTGATATACTTCACCGTTATCCATTATTATTCTTGTTTTGAGATACGGATGATTTTCAATAGCTTTAATGATTGATGATTTAAGTTTGCCAACATCAATTCCTTCACTAAATTCCATTTTCTTCGGAAGGTTATATGCAGTGTTATCCAGATTTTTAATGCAGTCAAAGTAAACTCCAAGTTGATTTGGAGTTAAAGGATAAAGTTCTTTAATATCCTGCGATTCATCATCTTCAATTTTAATTTCAGAAGCTATTTTTTCAATAGTTTTGTATTTAAGAATTTCAGTAACATTCAATTGGGCATTTAATTTGGAATATATTGCAGAGGTCAGCTGGATAACTGTCAAAGAAGTTAAACCAATGCTGAATAAATCAGTATTAACACCAAATTCATCCATTCCCAAAATATCTGAGACAATGTCAAACAGTTCTTTTTCAATATCATTTCTCGGTTTAATAAAATCATCTAGATTTATTTCAGGATCCGGCAAGTTTTTGAAGTCAGTTTTTCCATTTGGAGTTTTTGGAAAAGCGTCCAATTGTATTAAATAAGACGGCACCATATACTTCGGAAGTGAATCGATTAAATGCTGTTTTAAATCATCCAAATTAATTTGTGAAGTTGCAGTAAAGTATGCGCAAAGGTGTTCAATACTGTTAAGTTTTTTAACAACAACCTTTGACAATGCAATGCCTTCATAGTTTGCTATTACACTTTCGATTTCAGATAACTCAATTCTCAATCCTCTGAGTTTAATCTGAGTATCGTTACGTCCTGCAACATACAGTTCGCCTTTTGAATCCTTTTTACCCAAATCACCAGTGTTATAATATGGAATGTTGTTTAACTCCATGAACACCTTTTCGGTCTGTTCAGGATTATTCAGATATCCTCTTGCAATTCCGGCACCACCAACATATATTTCACCGGAAACATAAGCAGGCAGCTGATTTCCATCAATATCCATAATTTTATCAACTACATTAAGCATTTTCCAACCAGCAGTTACTTCAGAAGAGTCAATTAATTTGTAATGTGATGCTATTGTAACTTCTGTCGGACCATATGAATTGTAGATATCTGCTTTAGTGTATTTTGACAATCTATCATAGAGAACTGGAGGGAATCCTTCACCACCTACAATAATTACTTTACATCCGCCAACAACATTCTGAATTTCTTCAAGCTGCAAGTATTCAAGCAGTCTTGTCGGTGTTGAGCCAAAACCATCCGCATCAGTCTTTTTAAACAGTTCCACTAATTGTAATGGGTCAATAGCCTCCTCATCATTTGCAAATACCACCGGCAAACCGTTTAAAATTGTACCGAATATCTCCCTTAAAAATACAATGAATGACACTGTTGAAATTGATATGAACTTATCACATTTACGGTTGAGCTCATAAATCGGAACATTTTCATCCACATTGGCAATATAGTTTGATATTCCCCTATGAGTAATCATTACCCCCTTAGGTTTTCCGGTTGACCCTGAAGTATAAATTAAGAAACATAAATTGTCAGGAGTTAATTCTACATTCGGATTTGAATCATCGCTTTCTTCAAGTAATTTTCCAACATCAAATCTGTTTTCACCATCGTATTCGATATCCTCAGAAGTAATGACAAATTTTGAATCGCTGTCTTCCAATATCTGGTCAATCCTGTTTTTCGGATAGTTCGGATCAATCGGAATAAATGCGGCACCCGCTTTGACAATACCTAAAACAGCCGCTATCAAATCACTGTTTCTCCTCATCATAAACATTACTTTATCTTCAACTTCAACCCCATTTTTAATTAAACTGTTGGCTATTTTATTTGCTTTTCTGTTTAATTCATCATATGTTAACTCGCCATCCTCTGTATAAAGTATTGTTTTATCCGGATTTTCTAAAGATATCTTTTCAAATATATTATTTATTACGCCTTCATTAGCCAGATTAATTTCAAAGTCCTCATCAAGTTCAATTTCACGTCTTATTGAAATAGAATTAAGTAATGTCTCATTTATGGTAAATTTATCCAATAATACATCAATGGACTCCAAAAATACGTCCATTAATTCTTTTGAATAGAATGATTCGTCATAACTGATATTGATTTTTCCACTTTCATAATTAAAGACAAGTTTGTAGTCTTTAGTGTCAAATTCATCAATGAAAAATAATATTTCACTTTCAAAGTTTAATTTCTGATTGTTTAAAAGGGGATATTTATTGAATTCTTTAAATGAATTTTTAAAATCATTTAAGTATTCTTCAACGCTTAAATCAGTGTCAAAATGATATCCTGCAGCAACACGATTATAAGCAATTAAAATATCTTTTGAAAATGAAAATTTGGTTAAATCATATAGGAAAACTGCGAGCAATAGCTTTTCCTTAGGCAGTTTATACTGGTTAGACAAATTTTGTAACTTATCCTCATCAATTGCTTTAGAAATCTGTGTAAATTTAACCTTATCACCACTAACATCCGGTGAAATTGATGTTGGATTATCAAATGAATTTATCAGATTATTATAATAATTTTCTGCCCTGAAAAATTCCACTTCATCCACATTGTAATCCCGACATTTTTTTGATGAATCTATGCTAACCTCTTTTAATAGATCTTTTAAACCTTGACCGATTGATTCGATTTCACTTTTATGGAAACATGCTTTATCATATTCAATGAAAATAGAATGCAAACCATTTTTATCGGAGAAATTTTTATTTATTCTGAAGTGAAGCGGGAATTTAATGTCCTTTTGATATGTCAGGAATTTAGAATCATGATTTGTAGAATTTGACACGATGGAAATAGTAGAAATACAATCAGGATCAATTCCTGCATTTCTCAAATCAGTTGTGTACTCGCTGAACTGCAGTTTCGCATGAGCCAAACCCTCTTTTAAAACGCTTTTAGAGTATGCAAGCAAATCATCAAATGTTAAATATTCATCATAGGTTAATCTTAATGGAATAGTGTTTACAAACATTCCCAGTGCATCATCTTGTCCAAAGTATCTGCCATGGACTGAAGTGTTTAAAACCAGATCTTTGAATAAATTATTGCCACGTTTTAATTTTGCCAAATACAAGAAGGTTAATGCAAGAGATGTTACAAATGGTGAATAATTAAAATCTGAAGTCTGATCTAAAAGAACTTCAAAATACCCAAGTTCCGAATTATCAAATGAATACCAGTCTCCGGAATAATCCTTTAAAGTATTTAACCAGTATTTTTTATCACTTTTTGCTTCATCAGATTTTAAATATTTTAATTCTTCATCAACATAAGTTTCATAGGAATAATCAATTGGGACATATTCACTATTGTTTTTAATAGATTCGATGCACTTATCCATTTCATGAGGAATAATTGAAAATAAAGAAGTCCCATCAAGCAAAATATGCTGGACAACACCTATCAAAACAGCGGAAGATTCTGTTTTTAAAACTGCCCATTTATATAACGGAGAGTCAAATACATCATCAAAAGGTTTATCAAGATAATCTTTTATAAAATCATTTAGGTTTTCATTTGAAACATCAAATGAATCAATATTTACATCAATATCTATATAATACTGCTTGAAATTACCTGTATCATCATTTTTAATTTGTAAATTCAAATATTGGGCAGATATTATTTTAATTGCTTTTTTAACATACTCCAAATCCTCCAAATCATAATCTTTTCTAAATTTAAGATAAAATGAATCATTATTAGGATTATTTATCTCTGAAAATAAAAGCATTTTCTGAGCTGAGGATAATTTAAAGAAATTCATATTTATTCACCTAAAAAAATTTAACTATACTAAAATTATGTAAAACAAAATATTTAAAATTTAATCTGAACAAATAAATTACTATGAATATTAATAAAGATTACAATGGACAAGAATTAACAATTTCTGTTGAAGGGCGTATAGATACAATTACTTCACAAGACCTTGACAATGAAATTAAAAATGAAATGGGAAAATTTGATTCATTAATTATGGATTTTACCAATATGGAATACATTTCAAGTGCAGGTCTCAGAGTTCTGATTGCAACTCAAAAGAAATTAAAACCAGACAATATTCCGTTCATCATTAAAAATGTTAATGAATCTGTGGGAGAAATATTCAGAATGTCTGGGTTTGATAAAATTTTGAATATAGAGTGAATTCAGCCAATTAGATAGAAATGATATGCATCATTTAACTATTTGAATTCAAATAATTATCAAATTTCAAGTACACATTCTCTTCAAATTTTCCAAATCTCTCTTTAACTTTTAATTTTCTGAATAATAATTCTCTTATCCAATCGATTAAAGCACAAACAACAAATATTCCTATTCCAAGAACAATTACACTTATAAACAATGAAATTGGATCAAATTGAGCTATAAATTCAAATTTGCCATCAAAGAAGAAATATGCAAGAGCCATGTTATCGTGAATAAGATAAACTCCAAAACAAACTGGAGTAAAGAATTTGACAAGAGATATGATAAATGATTTAGTAATATTCATCTTTTTAAAGAAACAGAATAATGCAATTCCTCCAATGAAATATAATGGAGATAAATAACAATCAAATGAATATAACACAAATCCAGGTTCTATCAAACCTAATACTTCAAGCACATACCTCAATACCCAAGATATTAAAAAGCATATGATGTAAATCAAAAGCCATTTGTAATTTTTTAACATTTTGAGTCTGTAAAATTTTATAGGCTTATTTGATTTTTAGGTGTTTTTCTGTCCAATTTATCATTTGATAGTCTAAAAATGTTAGAATTCCGTTTTTGGTCTTGTATAATTTCTTTATTTTTTCTGGATTGGTTTGTCTGTAGTAGTTTTCGACTTTGTTCGATGTTTTTTCTATATTTTCATCATCAAGATGTTCTACGTATCTGTGGAAGTGATTTATGATGTGTTTTCTTATGAAATCTTTTAAAACAACTGATATGGCTGTATAATTTTGTAAATATTGTTTAAATTGTTCTATTGCTTCTTGTTTTGAGTTTTGTCTGAAACAATTTTTTAATTCTTGTGCATTTTCGTAAATATGGTCTCTTTTCTTTCCATTAATCTTATTTTTTCTGCAATGGACTTTTAATTTATGATTTATTGTTTGGAACAAATGAAATGTGCATAATTGATGTTTTACCTTAATTTCGTTTGCTACATTACGATACATGGGGAATAAATCAGTTGTTAAGCAAATAAATGGTTTATTTTCGGTTGAATCTAAAATAAATTTTTTTTGTATTTTTCGGTATTCTGCGACGTACAATTCTTTCTGAGACTGGAATATTGAATATTGCATCAAATAACGTCAATCTGTAATGTCTAACTCCATTAAGTCTTAAAAATTGCTCATCATATAAATAATAGCCAGAATATTCAAATTTTTCATTGTTAATAGTTTCTTCGTGATTTCTGTTGGCCCAGTTCTTGATTGTTTGATGAGATATTCTGATTCCAAGGAATATTTCGAAGTATTGGCTTATTTTACGAAGGGATTGATATCCTATTTTCATTATTCCTGGAATTTTATCCATTATTTCTTGTAAAAATTGTTTATTGTCTCCAATTAATGGATTGTTGGATATTCCAAATTTTTTCCACATTTTTTGCATTGATATTGCTGTTCTTTGAATTATGTTGTGTTACCATTGATATTTTGTTTCTTTTTTGTTATTGTGCCTTTTTTGATGATTTTATGGCTTCCACAAACTGGACAAATTAGATTATCATATTTAAAAGTATTATTTTCATCTAAAAATAGTTTCTGATTTGTATTTTCAATTTTTGAGCTTTTATTTAATCTTTCTGAAATGATTTTTTCTTGATCAATTTTTTCATCAGAAAAATCAAAAAGTTTAAGTTGTATGAAGTCTATATTACTATTGAGGACATTTAAAATTTGTTTGGTCATAAATTATTATTTGTCCTCACTTATTTAAGTAATTTACTATTTTTAAATCATTTATATTAAAATTAAAGAAAAATTAGAATGAATTTTCATCGAAGTGAAATTTCAACTGTAAAAAATTTAAAATAAAATAAGCCTATAAAATTTTACAGACTCAAAAAATGGAACAAATTACATGAATATAATTGACTTTATAAAAGGGTATCTTTGTATCATTAGTTGGTTCAAGTTGTGTCAGTGATTATAGTACATGTTCAGGATTTGTATTTCCACCATCTCCAGTTTCTCCCATTATAGGCGAAAATTTTTAATTATCATGATTTCTAAAAAAAGTAGTGTAGAGAGAGTAAAGTTATACAACTATCATATGAGTTTTCATATAACTCTCTCCAAATTATAATTAATTTATAATTTCATTTTTAAATTATATATAAATAGCTATTTTTCACTATTAAAAATTCAATGTCTTACAAAATCATTCGATATTATATGGCATCAGCTAAAGGTTTCAAATTATTATTCTCATTAAATTTCATTAATTCATCATGGCATAACTGCCAATCAGCCTCACTTCCATCTTCAATATGAGTATAAATAACGTATTTAACCCCGTCCACTTTAACAACTTCTAAACATCCATAATCTAAACTAACATTTCCTCCAGACGCAAAGGTCAAGGTCGCATTTAATGTTCCATGACTCATGTATGTAGTGTTAAAAGTATTATTGTCACCAGGAACTATCTTATACTCAGTGCTGTTTTGAAAATAACTTTCTTGAACAGCTTCATCATCATAATCCCATGTGCACAAATACATTCCATTTTCTTCATTAACAGAATAATACTCGGTTACTTCATTAAAACCATCATTAATTTTAAAATCCGCTGCACTAACAGCACCCATTATTAGAAAACCAAATAATAAGATGCATATCATTTTTTTAACATTTTACCACCATATAATATTATATTTAACTTAGTATAAATTATTTGATTAAATTAAATACACCAAATTTTCATCAAATTTTTCCTAAAGAAACAGGAGCATAATATTAAATTTCAAAAAAATAGAAAAATTTTATATCTATGAAATAATATACAAATAAATAGGATTCTAAATTTATAATATTTTTTATAAGTGAATTCTAAAATTAATGCAATTTATAGTCCTATGGTGTAATGGCAATCATACGAGTCTCTGGAACTTGTGACTCCGGTTCGACTCCGGATAGGACTATTTCCTAATTTTTTGGTAATAATTATTTTCATCAATGGTTTTCAAACAATGAAAAACAAAATAGTTAAATATACCAAATGATATAACATTAATTTGAATTTTTGTAAAAAATTTTTCACTCGGGCCCGTAGCTCAGTCTGGCAGAGCACTTGGCTCTTAACCTTGTTGTCGCGGGTTCAATCCCCGTCGGGCCCGTTTTTTTGTTTTTAAAAAAATTGATTAAATTACTTAAGTACACTATTTCTTTGAGATATCAAAATATACTTAATTTATTATTCAATTTTCTTTTTTTAAAGCTCTTAAAAATTACTAAATTATAAATAATATCCATTATAGAAACTAATTTAGTGAAAAAATGAATATAAAACTAGACAACAAAATGCAACTATTAGTCCTGTTTATTATATCCACAAGCCTATTAACCGTGGCCCAATCGATTATTACAACAGGTGTCGTTTATTTGATGAGTGACTTTTCTGTCTCATCAACACAAGCACAATGGTCATATTCAGTATTTCTACTCGTAGTAGGCGTGATGATTCCATTAAGCGCCTATATATCACGAAGATTCACTGCAAGGAAAATATTCTTCTTTTCATTGAGTGTATTCCTCATTGGATCAATAATTTGTTATTTTTCAAATTCCATGATTGTTTTGATTATTGGCAGAATTCTTCAGGCAATTGGAAACGGAGTTATAATGCCCTATGTTCAGATTTTGCTTCTTAGAACTACGCCTGAAGAAAAATGGCAGACTTATATGGGATTATATGGTTTGGTAATTGCAATAGCTCCAGTCATAGGTTCCTTTTTAGGAGGATTTGTCATAACTGTCTATGGCTGGAGAGCGCTTTTCTCATTTTTCACAATAGCCACAATAATTCTTTTGGGTTTAGGAGCAATATTTGTAAAGGACAATGCTCCAACAGAAGATTATCCTCTTGATTATCTCTCTGTTGCATTATCAATAATTGGATGTGCAGGCATAATGCTTGGTTTTACAAATGTTGCAGATTTTGGATTTACACATTATCTTGTAATTTTGCCGATAATCATAGGAATTGTAACTTTAATACTATTTGTAAATCGTCAATCAAAATTGGAAAAACCATTGATTAACTTATCCATACTTAAAAACAAGTATTTCTCAGTAGGCACAATATTCATTTGCATTCTCTTTGCATGCTTAAATGGATGCACTGCGATTCTCCCGATATTCATGCAGGGAGTAGGTAATCATTCCGCAATCTTTTCAGCTTCAGTGCTTTTGCCTGGAGGATTATTGATAATTGCATTTAATATTATAGGTCCATTGCTTACAAATAGAATTGGAATCAAAAAGGTCATGATTATGGGATGTGTCATTTCAATAATAGGATTTGCAACCATGATGATGTATACTCAGAATTCATCATTTGAATTTATGGCCATAACCCAGTCCATTCGTTTTATCGGCGCAGGTTTGGCGCTGATGCCTGCAACAACATGGACCTTGACAATGGTATCAGATAAGGTCGAGGACGGAACTGCAGTCAACAATACATTAAGGCAAATCTTTGCAGCAATAGGCTCATCAATGGCAGTTGTTGTAATGGCCATTTTGGCGGGAGGTGCCATAGGCCATAACTCCGCTTCAGTTACAGGATTCAATCAGACCTCACTGATTCTGCTTATTTTACATGTCATCATGCTTATTTTGACTGTCCTATTTATTGATGATAAGGAAAAAATTGAAAACTCAAGTTAAAACACTTTAACTCCTGATATTAATAACTAAACGTATGTAAACTGAAAATACCATCAGACATTAAATAATTTAAACAGAATAAGTATATATCTGATTAATTTACAAATATTCAATACATGAATATTAAAAGCATAATTGGAAAAAACGTAATTGATAAAAGAGCTGAAAAAATAGGAAAAATAGAAGATATGGATTTGAATACAAAAACAGGACAAATCAATAGCGTTTTAATTGATTTGAAAACAAATATCCGCAGTCAGGGAAAAATCATTGTGGAATTTGAACATGTTACCACAATAGGAGAATATGTTTTCATAGACATAGCCGTTGAATAGGAATGTTATCTGGTTACTGAAACATTCCCTTCATAAGTGCATGGCTGGTATTTGCCATTTCCTGCAAATGTGAAATTACTGTAACATCTTACATCACCCGAACCATACTCAGCATTGGATACCTTAAATTCACCATTTTCATTAGTAGTTACATTAATAATCTTATGATCCGGTGTTTGAATGGAAATTGTTTGATTTGGAACACCATAACTGTAAGCATCCATCAGCATGCCCGCAAATGAACCGTTTTCAGCCACTTCAGTTTGATTTAGAATCATGAATGTTGAAACATTATTGTTGAACTGGAACCAGAACACACCCATGCAAATCACAAGCGCAACAAGTAAAATTATCAGATAATAACTTTTCCTCTCCATTTTATCACCTTTGATACTATATTGGATGAAAACTAAAATAAAGTTAACTTTTTGCCAGATTGCATCAGGACATTGTCTACATCAATCTGCTTTTCAGCAGAAAAAAATGGCTCAACATTAATTTTAAGATGAATTACTAGCAGTTAAATAAATTTATATTTAATTACTTACAGACAATTATTAAGTACAGATTTAGTGATTGAACATGATTAAAATAGCTTATTGTGATGTTAGCAATTTAAATTTGCATGAGGCATATGAACTTTTACCTCCAAACAGAAAACATAAATTTGACAGTTTTAGGTTTGATAAAGACAAAAAGCTTAGTGCAGGTGCATATTTATTATTGGATAAGTTGCTGAAAGAAAAAAATGTAACCGATCCAATCTTCAAAGTCCAGGAATACGGAAAGGCATACATATCAAACTTTGAAGATGTCTATTTTAATTTAAGTCACTCCGGCAGGATAGTTTCCTGTGCAATATCAGACAGGGAAGTTGGGATTGACGTTGAATATAATGACCCTGAAATTGATTTGGATATAGCTAAAAACTACTTCTACAATAGCGAATACAAAAGCATAATGAATTCAAAAACCCCTTCAGATGAATTTTTCAATTATTGGGTTTTAAAGGAAAGCTACATGAAATACACCGGACTGGGATTTCAGCTGGACCTGGATAGCTTTGAGATAATTATCGGCGATGAGATTAGACTTAAAGATGATGAAAACAATCTCAAATTTAGTCTATTCGATGTTGATAATTACAAATTAGCCGTTTGCTCAAAATATAATGTCAATCAGTATTTCGAATACAGTCCTGAAGAATTAGTCAATCAAAAAAGATGATTTTTGAATGTAAACTATTTTTTACTAAAACATGACTGACAGTTACATTAACACTGAGATATCTGCTTGACCCATATCTTCAAATCTAATTTGAATCGTTTATGGCCTGGCGGACTTTATCCACTGCAATCTGTTTTTTAGCAGGAAAAGCTGCAATTTTTACTTTAAGATGAACTGAATCGCCTTTATCAAGAATTGTCCATTTTTCATCAAGAGCGTCCTGTTTGTCAAACCTTAAAAACCAGTTACCTTTTTCATCCATCTTGCGCTCTAAATCATCATTTAATTTATCCAAATCTGTCCACTCTAAAAGTGTGTTAAAAAAAGTCTTTGTGTATCTCTTTTTGGATACTACACCTGATAAAATTATAATCTTATCTTCAAGTAATCCCTCAGCCTCTTCAGCTTCGATTTCGGCTTCAGGAAGAATATTTAAAATAGCTTGTGAAATTTCATCAACACTTTCATCTTCATAAACGAAAGCTCTAAATTTAATATTATGAATCATTTTAATCAAAAAAAGGAATGAAGAAAAATTAGATTTTTCTTCTTCTAGCTTGTTCTGAGCCTTTTCCTTTAGATTTGATTCCACGTCCTTTGTTACCAGCACTAGTTAAGCCTCTGAGAGCTCTGTTAGTGTGTTTTTTGGAGCAAATCCAATTGATTTTTTTATCGTTAATGATAGAAGGACTTTGTGGATCTACTAAAATTACTTCGTAATATTTATGTTTTCCTGTAGACCATACCCAGTAAGAGTTTAATACTTCCATGTTAGGGTATTTTTTAGCTACACGTTCTTCAGCAATTCTTTGAATTGATTTAGCTTGGGTAATTTTGTTTACACCCATTCTTTTAGGTTTACGACCATTGAAATGACGGGTTTTCCTTCTTCCACCACGTCTTACTCTGGCTCTTACTACAACGAAACCTTTTTTAGCTCTGTAACCTAAACTTCTAGCTCTGTCGAGTCTGGTAGGTCTGTCAATTCTTTGAACTGCTCCTTGTTTATTCCATTTAGGAGCTCTTTGCCACATGAGTTCACGTACGTAGGACTCATCTGGGTTTTTCCATGCGTCTCTAATATATTTATACATAATAACACCTTTTGTTCAGCCACGAAGGCCACATCCATATGGGAACTTATCCCAAAAAAAGTATTTTTAGACTGTTAAAAAATAACAGTAATCAAATATTTGTTTTATGTATTTATAAAAGTATCGATATTTGAGGCATTATTGAAGGAAATCTGATTTTCAAACTCGAATAAGTTTTCAACAGAAGTTATGGAAATTGTAACTTCACGGACTTTAGAGCATTGCAGCAAATAACAAATCAAATCACTCATCTAATGGTTATCCTGATTTTTTTAATTACTGAATTGTAGTTTGAACTTCCGGAATATTTTACGACAGCTATGTATTTGCCTTTCTTATTTAATTTGGTAATTTTAAAGGTGGCTTTGCCTTTGGAATTGGTTGTTGCCTTATATGTTTTACCTTTAACTTTAATAGAGACTTTTACCTTTTTCATCACTTTATTCTTATTATTTTTCAAAAGAACAGTGTATTTTTTAATTTTGGTTTTGACTTTAAAAGACTTGTTTTTTGCAGTGAATTTTGGTGTTGCCTTTTTAACAATGATTTTAACCGTTTTGAAAGCAGACTGATAATTGGAATCACCTGCAAAGCTGATTTTTGCACTATACTGTTTAGCAGGTAATCCTATGGACAATCTGATTTGGCCTTTTGCATCTGTTGATTTGTTGTAAATTTTATTGTTTAAATTAATAATGACATTACGGGAGGCCAAAATGTTGCCTCCAATATCCTTAAGAGTTGCGACTAAATTGGCGTTATTTCCATAAACAACATTAATATTGCCTGCAGTCAGAAACGGTTCAGCCCTATCCACAATTATATCGGCAACAGCATATGATGATAGATAAGCATTATCTCCCTCAAACATCATTTCCGCAGTGTAATTGCCTACAGGCAAGTCAATTTCTAATGTAGCCTGACCATATTCATCTGTAGTTACAGTATAGTTAAATCCGAATAGATTAATTAAAATATTTTTCCCATTTAAAGGATTGCCGCTGATGTCCTTTAAAGTCATAGTGAGATTTTCACCGGAATTATAAAAAGTGGTTAGATTACTGACGGCAATATCTGTTTTGGCACCTACATTAACTACAAAAGTATTGGAATAAACTTCATCTGTCAATTCTTCATCAGTGTATTTAAGTGAAATACTGTGATAACCTGCAGGTAAATCTGATAATGTCTTTGTAAATTCCCCGTTTTCAACCATATACTGACCATAATCGTTTCCATCAATAGAAATATGCAGGAATCCAGATGAATTTTTAAGACCATTGAATGAAATATTCAAATCTGATCCGGTTTCTGTCTCTTTAGGAATATCAGCAGAGATATTGGGTGAGTTTTCTATAATCCGAATCTCCTGAATCAAATGGTATTCCCCTCCGGTACAGTTAAAATCAAGATAAACTCTGTTCAAACCAACATTGGCAGTTGACATTACAATTGATGAATATCCATTTGTTAACAAACTTGAAGCCAGCAGCTTTCCTTTTATGCCCTCATTAAAATCATAAATATTGAAAACACCATTTACCCATTTGTTTGTATGAATTGTTATTGTGAATTTTTCGCCAACACTTGCAAAAGCCGGAGCAGTGAGTGTTGTTGAAGACAAGTTGCCCAATAGCTCCTGTTCATCATGTCCGAAGATTTTATTATCCCTTCGAACCTGTGAGCCTGCCCAGACAAAGACTTGCCCGAAATTATTTTCAAAAGCATCATCCATTGAATCTTTTATCAATTCCCAGTATTTGTCAGCATCGCCAGGATTCTGGACAAAACCTCCGAAATAATGCAGACTATTTTCATCGAATCCCAAATCCTGACCTATTGAGTATGATTCATTATGGTGAGAATTTTCAAAGATAACCCAGTCATAATCTTCAATCTGAAGAACATCCAGTTTGTCTGGAGAATAAGCGTCTTTAATATAATTGGCATCCCTCATCATTGGTGGAACCCTGTCGGTGTCAACAACACTTGGAGTGAAGAATAATGCCATATACAATCCGTCATCATACTTATCCCCTTTTACAACTTCACGAAGAGCATCGCTATAGCTGACCAGCTGCTGGTTCAGCCAGGAAATTACATCCTCATCGTATTCACTGTTCCATACATTATCATATACTGGCAGGTCACTACCCTGTTCAGACAGATATCTGTCTTTAGTGGAATTGTCATAAAAACAAGGGGATTGATTTGACAAACTGCTTTCAGTCCACCACCACCAGGTTTCGCCCATCTGTAAAATAGGCTTAAGACCATTTTGTGAAACTATATCCAAACAGGATTCACATACATTCTGCATATATAAGACAAATTCTTCATTGCATGGGCTGCAAATAAATGTAGACGGTTCCCAGCCTGTCATTGCAAAATTACCATTGGAATCCATTTGCCTCCAGCTTTGAGGGCATTGGAGATTTTCCATTGAAACGCTGATAATCAGATTGGTTACGCCATTGTTTTTCACCTCACGTGAATAGCAATCCAGCCATGATTTGAATGCAGTATTCAAAGGCACATCTTTATTCAAAATCATTTTTTCAGTTCTGTTATGGGTAAATGCCATATCATCAATTACATCACATGCAACACCGCTTTTCTCATAGAAATATGAAGCTCCGATGTATAGGTCAACCCAATCAGCATATCCCAATTTTCTCATTTCCTTAGATATCCTGAGCGGATTTAAATTACAGATATCATCATACCCCTCACAAAGCCTGTATTGATGAGATTCCAATGGGAACTGTTCATAGCAAATTTCCCCGTTGGCAACAGTGATATTGTAAATTTCGCATTTGAAATCTGAATTTTCAATAATTGTATGTTGGGCGTTGTTTTCAACAAAATTATCAGGCAATATCATGAGCATGACATATTTCAAGTCAGTTACGTTGAGTTTTGTTTTTTGTCCGACTGTTACCGGCTGTCCGTCTTTATCAGAAAAGAAACTGCCAGGAAGTAATGTGATGTTATTGAAATCCAGTGTTAAATGATTGTTCTCGATGAACTGGTTCATTGGAATGTAGTAGGTTTCACCGCTGTTTGCTTGAATAATAATGTTTATAGCATCATTTGAGAAATCCATGCACCCTTCCATTTCATAATCAAATTCCAGTATTACATCTGAATAATCACTTTTAGTTCCGTAGCTAATATATGGATGCTGAATAGGATCCTGTGAATTCCAGTATAATCCCACCATATCATTCTGAGTTCTAAAAGTGCCTGTTACAGTTAAATCAGACAGTGTTTTGCTGGTAACTGCCGCACTTGATTCAAAATTATGATTGACAGACCAGCAATCCCCTCTGAATAAATAATATCTGTTATCATAGGTACAATCTTTATAATTTTCATCGGGTGTGCCGTTTTCAGGTATGGACATATCCTGACTGTCCAAAATTTCAGAGGAATTATCCATATTTATTCCAGAATCATTTTGAGTCATGTTATCCTCCGCATTAACAGCACCAATTGAAAGGAAAGTTATTAAGACAATAACCATTAAAAATTTATTAAATTTCAAATAAACTCAACACCTACAGTATATGTTAATATTATTTATTTCAATATTGAATTAATTAATTTAACTAAATGTTTTTGAATTAAAAATTAACATAAATTTGCCAACATCTTGTTTAATTAATTTTAAAGTTTTATTTTAAATAATTAAATTCAATTAGAAGAATAGAAATTCAATATCTCCAAATTAATTATAATATACAAATTTGAAGTTGGAAAATCTTTGCGATAATCTGACAACAGCAATCTCCAGCAGTTCCAAACTGCAATTATTATGAAAATCTTTTATATTACATCAAATATAATTTTCTTTGAGAGTGTAAAATATGAAAATGCCAGATGAAATTGATTCAAAATTGCTTGCACCATGTGGGATTAACTGCATAAGCTGTGAAAAATATCAAAATCCCTGTGCAGGTTGCTTAATTAGCGATGATGGGAAAAACAAAGCCAGTCTTAAATGTAAAATCAAAACATGCTTTGACAGTAAGAATTTCAGTTATTGCGGACGTTGCAGTGAGTTTCCATGTCCACTTATGAAAAAGCATTCAAAAAAATATGTCAAAAGGCATGATTTGAACACGTTAGACAGTGCCAAAAGAATCAAAACAACAGGAATCGGCCGTATGATGTCTCATGATAAAGAAAGGTGGACATGTCCCGAATGTGGAGGAGTTGTGAAATTCCAGACAAAAGCCTGCAGCGAGTGCGGATTTAAAGTTGATTTAAATAAATAGGTGATTAATAATTTTTACATTCAAGAGAATAATTATCAAATTAATAACAGTTAACTTCAATATATGATATTAAATTAAAAAAAATTAAAAAAAAATAATTGAAGATATATATGCAAATCAAAGAAAATTAAAAAGTTCAATCTTCAATCAATTCATAATATGAACCTTCGGCACAAGACCTGCATATAGGTTTTCCACCGATTAATTTATGTTTACCATCGGATACTTTTTCACCACAAACAGAACAAAATACTTTAGTATATGGTTTGCCTGGCAAATCCCCTTTAGACAATTCAATTTTAACGTTTTGAACATTGAATAAATCTTCAGGAGGAGTGCATCTAAAACGGGCAATCATTTCTTCTTTTGTTTCCTTAAATTTAAACTTATTATTTGCATCGGCATCAGTTATTCTTAAAGCTTCTCCACTTTCCATATTGTAAAATGTTGCTGCGAATTTTCCATAATACATCTGTTTTAAAGTCCTTTTGCCCATTGAACAACCGGTAACTGACTGAACAGCATCAGACATGCATCTATCAATTTCAAGAAAAATGATCAAATTTTTATGCCTTTCATTTAATTGCAGCCCAAGAAGTTCAAGACCATACATTGCAAGTTTTGTCCCAATTGCAATGCCTCCACAAAGATGACCGTGAAAATCCACTGCTTTTGCAAGTTGTTCATCATAATCTTTTTGATTCATATTATCATATTTATTTTTAATGATTATATAAAATTGCTAAATTATTTGCTTAATTCAATTTTTTTATTTAAATCATGCGCCATCAGATAATAGTAAACATAAAAACCGCACCAGAAAACGGCTCCGAATACAAGAGCAATTGCAATCCAGGTTATAATCGGACCGATTCCAAATTCAATCGGCATCCATTTAAGATATATCGCTATCAAAAACAGCACAGTCATTCCGATTCCCATCTGAAAGAGTATCTGGAATGGCAGTGCAATGTCTTCCCTTTCATAAATAAAGCCTGTCAGGGAAAATGCCCATCCCGCAACAATGCATCCCAAAAATAAATTAATAATGTCTACGCCTGAAAAACTGATATTTTGAGGACCTGCCTGAAGTGAAATCAGGACGGCAACCAGCAAACCTATAAAACAACCGACGAAAGCGCCTAATGCCAAACTTTCAATTATATCTGTAACCTTCATTTTAACACCTATAAATCCAGAGCCCTTTTAAAATCAGGCAAATATTTTCTTGAGATATTGTCTTTAAGGCCATTCTTAAGCTCTATGAACATCATGCCCTTTAAAGAAGGAGCCACCCTTTGAATCTTTTTGAGATTGACAATGGTTGTCTTGGATATTCTTACAAAATCTCCGTTTAATGATTCTTCAACCTGATAGAGTGCCTTTTTAACCACATAAGAACTATCCTGAGTGTATACGTTAACCTGCTTATCCTCAACGCGAAACATGTATATGTCACCCAATTCAAGAAGGGCAATGTCTGAACCTTTCTTGACTGCAATCATGCCGCTTGATTCCTCGCTTTCGAGAATAGCTATTGCTTTTGACACATTGCCTGTCAGTTCATTGGTATGAATATCGGCATGCGGCTCTGTAATATCTCTTGAAACAAACAAATTCACTTTCATGATTTAATTCCTTAATTTTTCCATCTCTTCGAGAATTTTACGTTCCCTGTAATCTTCACTGTCAAAATTGTCAATGAATACATAAGCTTTTAAAAAGTCGGAAATGACACCGATTCCCCAAAAGAATATCGGAAACATTACCCACCAGAAACTTGGGGAAAATAATCCGTTTATAATAACAAGTATTGCATTAACAATTATATATGCTTTTAAGTTCCTGTAGAATTTTATTTTCCTGTCAACACGTTCTTCAGCTCTTGACCTTAGACTATCATACATATTATCGTCCTCTTTAATCGATAATATTAGTTGGTTAAATCATATTTAAATGGCTGGTTATCAACTTAACTGAAATGCAAAATACGATAACTGAAATGCTAAAAAAAGATAATGAAAAATAGTAACTATAAGATAGTTACCAGATAATATAAAATTGAAGTTATTGCAGGAACAGTTAAATTGTCTATTCCACCATAACTGAATGCTTCGCATAATGTTGCAACAGCAGAAATAGCTATAATGTTTACAATATTGAATTCAGGCATTACACAACCGATTGAAGAGAAAACCATCCAAACAAATACGCTCATTACAGTAGTAATGACAAACATTGTAAGAGATCCTTCAAGAGATTTTGTGCCTCCAAATACGGTATATTTGACTTTACCGAATTTTTGACCAATTAATGCCGCAAACCCATCCCCATAAACCATAGGAACAATAGCTAATGCAACAATCCAGATATAGAATTTAGGATCGTTTGGCGGAGCAATAATTGAAAATATTGCGATTAAAATTGTCCAGATACCCGCATAGAAGAATAAACCTAATGCATGGCCGGATTCTGTGACGCTGTTTTCGATTTTAATTGGTGAATATTCAGTCAAGAAGAACAGCACTATTGTAATCGGCAGTGTTAAAAACCAAACCATAACCCACGGATCTGAGAAAAATGGCATGGCAAATATCATGTTACCTACCATAATATGTAAAAATTTACGTGAAACTTCCGGCCTTGTCTTTAAAACCATTTCAGCTACAACGAAAATGATAGCTACATAAATATATACTACAATTAATGCAAGGATGTCTGTGAATATCATCAGCAATACTCTCCGTATTCACAGCCTGCATTTTCAAGTTTGACGTGATCAATTAATGTGCCGTCTTTTTTGTATAATTTTAGTTCTCCATAACCGCTTCCACCATTCCAAAGGCGGTTGTGTCTTTTACTTCCGTCTGGAGCCTCATAGTTGAACAGCATCATTTCATCACGTTTGCAGTGAAGCACCAATTCAAATCTGGAATTTTTATTGCTTGCATTTACACGCCAGGTGTGGACTTCATCACCCTCTTCGAAGTCAAAATCTATTTTAACCCTATTCCAGAATCTTGCGAAGTTGTACTCATACATGGTTCCTTCATAGTAAAATCCAATTAATAATTTACGCGGAATTTCAATACCGAATGCTTTTGGTCTTCCACCACCAGCTTCAAATGCGGAATTATTCAGTTTTTTACCTGTTATTAAACTGGTAATGTTACATGAGGAAATCCAGAGCCATGGGGATGTGAAGTCTCCTCCCCAGTTTTTATCAGCATATCCATAGGATTTTTCTGGGATAACTTCATATTCTTCACCATCCAGCCAGATGGTTCCACTGTATTCTGTTTTGATTCCTTCGGCATGCCAGAACATTTCAAATGCATTTAATTTTCTAAAAAAGGAATTTGCCCCATATCCGACATTGAATGTGATTTTTTTATCGATGTCCAAATCCCACATCATATCTCCGGCATCGCTCATATATTCAGGGTGGTTTTTAGCATCCTCTTCAGATACTCTTGAAAATCCGCTCATATGAGTTTCTGTCAGACTGCAGTCACCCACTTGAATGTTTAACTCGTCATCCGGGCAGTTGAAATATTTCATTGAGTAGAAATTGTGAATTTGTTTTGGATTTTTACCCCATGTACCTGCTTTAATCATACAATAAGATGGTCTTTTACCTGCTTTCTGATTTTCAGGAAGTTGACCTAAAGTAGGTTCTTCTTCAGCAAGGTCAGGATTACATACAAAATATTCAATGAAAAATGGTTTTGGCTCACCAGTTTTTTTATTGTATGCTGTTAATGAATGCCACCACCAATCATATCCCTTTTTGGCAAGTGGTCCTTTAAGCATATAATAATCTCTTTTCAAATCACTCTTATTCATAAAAATCCTCCTAAGATAGATAGATATAACTATATTTATTAAAAACCGTTTAAATAATTTAGTGTAAAATTTAATAGATTCCTTTAAAAAACGTGAATTTACACCATACCTGAACCTGAGATTAATCGTTTAGTAAATCTGCATCAAATTTGAAAATAAAATCAAAAATAGAATGTTAAATTAGCAATATCGAAAAAAAAATAAAAAAAATAATGAAATTACATCAGGTCATGAATTTCATCTTTAATATAGATTATTACAATCACCAGTGAAACAACAGCTAAAATTGACATAACCAGAGAGGTCTGGCCGAATGCTGTAACAGAAGCTGCATTACGGGCCACATTTCCACCAGCAAATATTGCCATTAAAACTACCGCAACTGCAGAACCAATTGCACCTATAATCTGTCTGACGGTATTGTTAATTGCTGTTGCATCTTCCACATCACCGGAAACTACCGCAATGGTCCATGTTACAGCAGGCATTAGACCCAAACCTGCACCGATTGCACGCACTATCTGTGTAATGACCATATATTCAATGCTGCTGTCAACTTTATAGGTCATCATCAGCAGGTACCCTACGATAGTAAAAATACAGGATAAAATCAATACTTTTCTTACACCAAATTTGTTGGCCATTACCGGACCTATAAAGTTAAATACAATCATAACCAATGTTGCGGGAAGAAGTACTAATCCAGCCACTGTTGCTGAATGAAATGCTACTCTTTGAACAAACAAAGGCATGATAACATTCAATCCACACATTGTAAAGTACAGCAATGCTGAAAATAATGTGCCGAAGAAGAAATACTTATTTTTCAAAGCATGCAAATCAACCAATGGAGTTTCAATTCCGAATTGTCTTTTAACAAACAGCACTAATGAAATTACACCAATAACAATAGGCAAGATTACCCAAATTAAATCAAAGCCGTTTTCTGCAATGTTTGAAAATCCGAGCATTATTCCCACACATGCAAGCACACATAATATTAATGATGATACATCCAACGGATAATGACCTGTTTCAAATTCCAGTTTAACAACGACTGAAGCTATCAATATTAAAACTGCTATTGCAGCTGCAAATATCAGAAAGATTGACCTCCAACCGACATAATCTATAATCAGACCACCTGCAGTTGGAGCAATAGCCGGCGCTATTCCAATAATAAATCCAAATAAACCCATATAAATTTGCCATTTTTCTTCAGGAATTACTTTAAAAAGTACAATTTGAGTTATAGGAAGTAAAATTCCAGAACCTACAGCCTGAATCACACGGGCCAAAATCAATGTTTCAATATTCGGAGCTATATAAGCTATCAAAGATCCTATTAAAAACAGTGACAGTGACGCCAGTAAAATTGTCTTAACTTTAAATCTGCGTGTGAAAAATGCAGATAATGGAATCATCACACCCAAAACAAGTAAAAATGAAGAATAGATCCATTGTGCAGTTGTTGAAGTGATATTGAAATCAGCCATGATGCCTGAAATTCCAGTTGTAACAACACTTTGAGCAGCACTTAATATTGCTGCGGCAACAATGAACACTATTAATGTTGACATTCCTTTATCAAAATTCTCATTCATAAATATACACTCTAATAATTATTTAAAAATATATTATTCAAAAATAGTATATAAAATTAATTTATATGATTTTTATTTAAATATTTAATTAAAAATTTGTACAAAACTATATAAAAATAATACAATGATAAATAAACATTACACTCTGAAAAATTCATCTAAAAAATATTAGTTAGAAAGAAGGTATCGGACATAAAAAATCATACATAAAAATCAAACATCATCATTTGAATTCATAATATCCAAAAGTCCGAAATCAAAAATTAGCCTTCTCAAATGTCTTTCCGAATAAGTAACCCCAAATTCCCTTTGAATTTCTTCTTTAATTTCAGAAACGCTAGACAAACCTTTTGAAACAATATTCTCTTTTAAAATATCAAATTGATAATCGGACAGTTTGGAAATTCTTCCGGAATTGCCTTTTCTAAATAGACCATCAAAACCTTCCTCATTCCAACTTTTTAACCATTTATAACCTGTTTGAGGAGTTTTTCCATGTTTTTTAATAGAATCTTTTACAGTTTCATCCGAATATAAATCTTCTATAAATGTTATTTTCTCATATAAAAGCACAAATTTCTCCAAATCTCGTTTTACTCTGCGAATTTCTGAAATAGGAATATCTTTATTAACATAGGCCTGCCTACTCATAAAGATATTTTTAAAATAAAATACTATAAAAATTTTTTGTCAAAAAACCAATGCGGTCAACCGTAGTATTTCCCATGTTTTTCCGACTATTTACCTCTGAAAAACATTCAATAATAAAATAGAATAAAAATAAATCAAATAATTAAAAAAATAGATAAAAAAAGAAGATAATTATCTTTTAGAATTCATTTCTTTTATATCATCACGATAATAAAAACCAATTGTCAATATTATCAGCAATACAATAAATGAAATTCCTGTGACTCTATAGATATCATCTTCATCAAGTATAATTTGTTTCATCACAGACTGCTGCTGTGATCCTCCACTGCTTACATCACTAGCACTTCCAGATGCAGAATCTGCTGAAACAGAAGTTTCACTCTCATAATTCTGTGAAACATCGTTTAGAGGATTGTTCGCATTACTTGTTGGAG
Source organism: Methanobrevibacter sp. (assembly GCF_015062935.1). Taxonomy (NCBI): domain Archaea; kingdom Methanobacteriati; phylum Methanobacteriota; class Methanobacteria; order Methanobacteriales; family Methanobacteriaceae; genus Methanobrevibacter; species Methanobrevibacter sp. The sequence goes on from NZ_SUTM01000007.1 coordinate 68,563, forward strand.
TAGAACCTTGACTGTGGGTACTGTTTCCGGTATTATCGTGACTTCCCTGATTGGAGTTCCCATTTCCTCCGTTTCCATTTCCGTTTCCGTCACCGCTACCATCGCCGTTACCTCCATCAATTGAATCGTATGGAATTTCCGGGTAAACATAACTAGGTGTTACTCCATTAATAGGCTGAACGGATTTGGAATCGGAGCTGTAGGTGTTGTCTCTTCTGGAATTGTCAACAGTAGCTTTAATCAAATCACCGTCATTAGCATCTACAGTGAATACTCCTGCCCCACCACTAACAGTAATACTTACTTTATTTCCATTATTTGTTGTGTATGTTAATGTCCTATCCGGAAGTAAACTTGCAACATTACCGTTTGAATCTAAAAACAATGCCTGGAATTGATTCTGACCGATTTGAGTAACTGTGAATTTGAGATTATTTGACCTGATTTTTGGACAGATCCCTGCATGATCAGTATACCAGTTGTCACCCAGTTCTAGCCTGGAGCCTGTTTCCTGATAATATGTCTCTTTAGCTTCAACATCCATCCGGATATTATTATAAAGTGCATTATAACTTATATCCTGATGTTCAGGTTTTACATAGCTATCAAAGAATTTTATACCATTAGCCCAGTTATCAGTCACTATATTGGATTGAATTGTATTGCTTCCGACATGTGCCAGGGAGATTCCATTTCCCTTATTTTCAATGATATTATTGGATTTGATGTTGAGATTATCTCCCGCATAATTTATCAATATGCCGTCACCTTCATTTTTAGATAGGGTGTTCTTGTTTATGTGAACATTTTTAGGTTCTTCACCATAATTAATGCCGTTTGCACTTTTTGAAGAAACAATTCCGTTCTTTTTATTGCTTGAAATAGTATTTCCATGGATATATATTTTATCGGACTTTGCCATTTCTATACCGTTGCCGCCATTTTTAGAAATTGTATTATCGAAAATGTATGTGGATACAGCATTTCCCACAGCAATTCCTGATTTGGAATTTTCAGATATCTTGTTTTTAGTAATATTAAGATATGTTGTTCCAGTTGCAACAATCCCATTACCTTTAGTACTGATTTCATTATTGACTATTCTTACATAATCAGAATCAGAAATAACTATCCCGTCACCATTGCCTTGAATTCTAAAACCTTTAATAATGGTTGAAGAGGCATTTTTGCCCTTGATTGTGATTACGGGACTTGATGAACTTGACTTCAATAGAGTGTTTGAATTTGAAATCAGTGTTAATCTCTTATTGATTACAAGATTGATACCTGAATAGCTTGAACCTTCAAACAGTATGATATTTCTGTCCTTCGCATCGTCAATTATCTTTTGAATCTCTGAATTTGAAAGACCTGAACCGACAGTTCGAGTATTATTGACTGTGATTTCTGTTGTTTTTGAAGATGATTTATAAACGGAATCACCTGAAAACTTTGTTGTAACATTGTATACTCCATCATTCAGATTTATTTGAAGAGCTGCAATTCCATCACCATTTGTACTTTTAGTATGGGAAGTTTTACCAATAGTGAATATGACTTTTGCATTGGAAACTGCGTTGCCCTGATCATCTGACAATTTAATTTTAAAATAATCCCCGATTACATCAAATGTAGTGTTACTGACCACATCAATTTGAGTATTAGCTAAAGAATCGGATGCTTCAAGAGGGGAATCGCCATCCTGCACACTTTCAAGAATGTCATGGCTAAATGCGGAACTTACAGTATCATCTGTAACATTGTCCAATTCCTGCGCAGCACTGAAATTAAGCGTTAATAAAATAAATACAGATAGTATCACAATAAATGTTTTTTTATTCATGTTTCACCTCCTTTATGCCAAATATATAAAGAAGTAATTATTGAAAATTATCCTTATATTGTAATGTATAAACTTAATAGTATATATTATTGACCTTTTAAATGAACAACTGAATAAAATTAAAAAAACAAATTTTTAAATAAGTTTTATCAAAAAATATACAATTTTAAAAAAAATAGTCTGATAAGATATTTAAATCAGTTTATATCGATAATGAAAAAAAGTGGAATTTAAAAATAATCAGAAATCATCTTCACCGTCACATAACACTTCATACCCGCATTCCGGACAATAGAGCTCACCATCCTCTATCCATGAACCGCATATTGGACATACCATATCATCACCTCAAACATTAATCAGAATCAAACCTACCATGCATACAAATATTCCTAAAATCTGGTTGAAAGAAACGTTTTCCTTATACAGGAAATAGCCTACAACGAGAAGAACACATGCAAGACCTATATTTGCAACTACGCTTGCTGTACTAACAGTCCATCCTGCACGGTAAACAAACACATATCCTACTTCAAGGCCTACAATGGCCAATGCTAAAATAATGGAGGTCCAATTAATTTTGGAAAGTTCCGCCCCCACATTTGAAGGACCTACTGCAAATACAAAAATGATTCCGGAAATAATAGCTGCAACCAGATATGTAACCATCAATGCACCAAAAGCATTCACATCACTTGGCATTGACTTCATGCAGATATTATAAAATGTATTTGATAGAATTACAATCAGAATAGGCCAAATCAGTTTCCACATTAAAAAATCACCAAAAAAAGAAAAATGAGTGAAGTTAAACTTCACTATTTAGTTCCGTATACCCTGTCACCGGCGTCCCCAAGACCCGGCAGGATATATGCATTTTCATTCAGTTCCCTATCCACTGTTGCACAAAAGATTTGCACATCAGGATGGTCATCTTCAATGGTTTTTATACCCTGAGGAGCTGCTACAATACAAAGCAGCTTAATTTTGGATACACCATCCTGTTTAAGTCTGGATATTGTTGCGGATGCGCTTCCACCTGTTGCAAGCATAGGATCAATAACGATAGCTTCTCTTTTGTCGATTCCTTCAGGCATTTTATAGTAATATTCAACTGGTTCAAATGTTTCTTCATCTCTGTAAAGCCCGATATGTCCTATTTTTGCATTTGGAATAACATTTAAAATTCCATCAACCATACCCATTCCAGCCCTTAGAATTGGAACAATGGCATACTTGTCTTCATTAAGCATTCCAGTTTCCATTTCTTCAAGAGGAGTTTGGATAGTTACTTTTTCAAGTTTTGCATCCCTCATAGCTTCATACAATAAGATAGTTGCTATTTCAGTTACCAATTCTCTGAATTCCTTGGTTCCAGTATTAACATCTCTTAGAATTGCAAGCTTATGAGTTATTAACGGATGACACAATACAATCTCATTCATGATTTTCCTCCGGTATGCATAAGTTAAGAATTACACCAATTATAGCTGCAAGAGACATTCCGGAAATAGAAATGGATAAATCAGCATAAACGATGGATAATGCTGCTCCACCTAATCCTAAAACAAGCATTGTTGCAGCTACAACAACATTTTTGGTATTGTTAAAGTCAACTTGGTTGTTGATTAATATTTTTAAACCGTTGACACAGATAAATCCGTATAACAATACTGAAATACCGCCCAGTACAGGTTGTGGAATAGCGGTTAAAAGTGCAGTCAAGTGTCCTGAAAATGCAAATACGATTGCAATAACTGCTGCTAAACCGATAACATAAGTTGATGCAACACGGGTCATTCCCACAACAGAAGTGTTTTCACCGTATGTTGTGTTTGCAGGACCACCCAGAACAGCAGCTAAAAATGTTGCAAGACCGTCACCGAGAAGTGTTCTTTGAAGACCAGGATCCTCAATCAAGTCACGTCCGATGATTTCACTCAGTACCTTGTGGTCCCCGACATGCTCCACCATTGTTACAAGTGCAATCGGAACTATTGTCAGGATAGCTGCGAAGTTTAAGTTATAGTTCATGAACGGCATGTAGAATTTAGGGATTTCAATGACGTTAGCGGCCATTACTCCTGAAAAGTCAACCATACCAAGAGCGGCTGCTACAATATAACCTACAATAATACCTACTAAAAATGGAATTACCTGCAGGATTCCCTTTCCACGAACTGCAACCAATGCAGTAACTAAAAATGAAATAAACGCAACAAATAAAAAAGTCCATGGAACTGCTGGCAGATCCAGACCAATTTCCTGAATAGCAGTTGGAGCAAGAGACAGACCAATTACCATAATCATTGGTCCGACAACTACTGGAGGCAGCAACTTATTAATCCATCCAGGGCCAGTCATACGAATAATCAGTGAAATAATTACATATACAATACCTACAACCATTAAAGCTGTAAATACGCTTCCAGTACCACCTATTGCATAACCGGCAACCATAGGAGCAATGAAAGCAAACGAGCTTCCCAGATATACTGGGCTTCTATTACGGGTACAAATCAGATAAATTAATGTACCTAAACCAGATGAAACTAATGCTACAGGGATTGACAGGATATCTGCACCCGCAGTAGTGTTTACAACAATAGGAACCAATATAGTGGCCCCAAACATTGCACACACATGCTGGATAGCAAGTAAAATCCATCTGAGAGTATCCGGCTTATCACCGGTACCCAGCAGCATATTACTATTTTCTTCTACCATGATATCACAAAATTTTCCTATATTTTCCATATATTGATTAATATTTTTAAAAAATTTTATTGAATATTTTAAAATATTTCACAAAAAATCTAAAATTTGTAAATATAATTCTAAAAAATGTTATTTACAAACTCCGATTAATATTATATATCTGAATAAAATTATAAATACTTTTTATTTTTAAAAAAAGTTATAAGAAATTAATGCTTTGTGCATAATTTCTGGAAAAATTCATTTTCATGCCCAGTAGTAGTCTGGATTATTAATTTGCGGAATTCTTTCTGAGGTGTTTTTTGCCACCCATCCCGCACCCATGGAGACATAAGTGTTTTTAAGTTGAGTTTTTGTCTTGGAAGACAATGAATATTTGAGTTTAACAATCAGACTTGAAGTATCATAATTGTTGAACATCTTCTTCATATAGCTTACAGTCAGCCATTTGGTCGGAATGCTGTGACTTCCTGTATCATAGCTTCCTGAAGGATTACCTACAAGAACTTTCTTACCGTCGGCACTGACATCCAAAATTGCAACATAATGACTCCATGTATGAAATACTAAAGCACATCCTCCTTTTTTAAGCTGATTGATTGCTTTATCGAATGTGGATTTATAAAAGTAACTGCATTTGAAACCACACTTTTCCAGTCCCTTTTTCAGCTGTTTGCACAATGTTCCATAAATATATGATGATCCTGAAAGTTTTGCAACCTGTTTTTCACAGACATAACTTTTTAACACCTGAGAGCACATACTTCCGGAGGTCGGTCCACAGGTATAATCGGTATCCTGGATATCACGAACATAAGGGTAAGAATATGATTTTCCTTTAAGGGAAACCGTAATGGAACTCGGCCAATAGCCATTCTTATTTTTTAAAACGATTTTAGTATTGATTGCCCTTTCAATGACATTCCATTTTTCACGTACCAAAATATGCTGCTTGCCTGATCCGTATTTAGTTTTGAAATAAACATATTTCGGCAATTTCTTATATAGATACAAGTAATAACTGTCTCTTTTAATGGTTTCCTTATATTGGGATTTTAAAAGAGTGTATTTCATATCTCCATCACCCATTACATAATTGGACGGCATTACGTCAATGTCAGGAGTGCCGTTTACAGTAGGAATTTTCTGATTTAATGGATTTTTTACATTTCCAACAATACCTCTCACATTTTTTTCATCGCTGCATGAAAAGATTGTGGAACTTCCATCGAAGCTGGCGACAACGGTGTAATTATCTGCACCCATTTTAGGCTTGAAAATTACAATACCTTCAGCATTAGTTGTTTTAGTGAAAGTTTTGCTGCCTATTTTTATTTTAATAGATTTATTGGAAATTGCTGAGAGGGTTGAACTTTTTAAATAAACTCTCAAATACCCGTTTGTGAGCAATTTACTATTGCCTATGACAATTGAGGTTGTGGCCGGAACTATCAGAGAAATAGTTCTGGAAACGGAATTATAATAATTATTTCCGGCAAATGAAACTTTTATGGAATATTTTGCATTGGGATTTAAAGTTATTTTAACTCCTGCACGACCATTGGCGTTTGTAGTTACCTTGTATGTTTTTCCATCAATCTTAAATGACACTGTTTTACCATTTAAAGCATTCCCCAAATTATCCTTTAAATAAACATAGAAATATTTGTTCTTTAAAACCGTAGTATTCACAGGATCAATGGATGATGATAATTTTAAGACATTAACATTGAAAGTTTTATTTACATGACTGTAAACATCATTGCCCTCAAACAAAACGCTCAAAACATACTTGCCAGGTTTCAAGTTCAAAACCAAACTGGCAACACCCTTATTATTGGTATTGACCACTTTATCAACGTTATTTATTCTAGTAGACAGATTTTGATTTGAGATGGATGCACCATTAGAGTCTTTCAGTGAGATTCCAACAGATTTACCCGTATAAACGCTTGATGAGTTTATAGAAATCGTTGGAGTCTGTTTTGTTAATGTATTATTAGCATCATCTGAAGTGACATTATCACTTGCACTAACATTTGTAATTAAAAATAGTGAAATAATCATGCAAATAATTAAAAATTTAATTCTTTTGTTCATATATTCACCTGATATATGTATTTATTTAGTTTACCCTATAAAAAAGATACCCTTATTTAAAATACATTAAAAAAAAAGAAATAAAATAAGACATGAAGTCTTATTTTCTATTGCAGTTAGTGTGGAAATAACAAAGGTTTGTTTTGAAATAGAAGTTAGTTAGTGTTATTTTCTTGCTTTTCCTACACGGCGAGCGATAACCATTTCACCCACTGATATTAAACCTGCAAAGAATTTTTCTAAACCGCCAGTAGCCCAGATAGCTTCACCGAATGTAGCATCCATGATGTTGGCTTCATACTCTTCAGGAGTTATTTTCTTACCGGTGGTCTTTTTAGACACCAAAGCTGATGCGGACATTAGCTCTTCCCAAGTTACGCCCTTAAGCTGGTTTTGCATTGCCTTATATAACTTTTCAACTTTAATATCATAAAGTTCAGATAACAATTCCACAATGTCACATGCACGAACCATACCGACAACCTGATTGTCATCATTTAAAACAGGCACGGTCACGAATTTATTGTTTGCTGTTAAAATTACAGCTGTTCTTGCAGGATCATCTTCATGAACCGTTGAAATATCTTCATATCCGCTCATAATTTCTGAAATCTTTTCGTTTCCTTCCCTTAAACCCCTTGTAATGTCAAAGGAGGTAATCCATCCAACCAACTGCTTATCATCATTGACAACTGGACAGGTAAAACGTCTGATTTCTTCCATTACTTTTGAAACTTCAACAACACTGTCATCGCAGTTTAAGTATACAAAATTCTTATCCATTAATTCTTTTGCTCTCATAAACAAACCCCATTTTTATTCAATTTCTATTCTTTTAAGTGCTCCTACAGGACAATGACGTGTGCATTCAATACATCTTATACATTTATCACTGTCAAGAACCACTTCACCATCCACTAACTCAATTGCGCCAGTAGGACAATTCTCTTCACACAAGTAACAATTAACGCATAGCTCATGACTAATATCAATGTTTCTGCTGTGAATGATAGGGCCAATATACCTATCAAGTTCAATTGCATCCTTGTTTTGAGATATTTCAACACATGCACTGCATCCGATACACATTTTCTCATTGATATAAGGATATAATTTATCTTCCTCCAAATCAATGCCTGCATCAATTTTTGAATCTTCAAAAAATTCCTTAAATTCCAATGAAAAGGCATTGGTTGGGCATAAATTTGCACAATCCTCCCAGTTGTTATCCTGAGAATAATCAATTGAGACATCATTCATCCTAACTACTCTATGAGAAGAACTAACATTAGACAAATTATATTCAATGAAATCGTGTTCCTCATCATTATCATAAATAACTGAATTATCAATTAATTTAATAGCTGAAACAGGACAAGTCTGAACACAGATTTCACATTTAACACATTTATCTGATATTTTAGCTATTCTAAAAATATTAGCTGGTTCGATTGCATTGACAGGACATTCTCCGACGCAAGTGTTACACCTTACACATCTTGGTGCAATAGCTATGATTTCCTCATTTGCCTTGAAATCATCAAGTTCAAACTGAAAATCATCACTATCATCATCTAAATCAACAGATTTAAGTAAAACTTCACGTTCCAACATTTTCATCTGTTTTTTAAAAGATACATTCATAGTATTACCAACTAACTGTTTATTTTATAAATCTAATTTTTTAAAAGAAATCCTCCAATTCTTTTAAAGAAGGAAATTTCTCCATTCCAAATCCTTGAATAGCCCTGCTGGCCACCCAATTTGCGATTTTGCATGATTTTTCCAAATCATATCCTTTCAGATATGAATATAAAAATCCGCTATTAAAGCTATCTCCTGCACCAGTTGTATCGACGGCATCACATTCATATGCTGCAACTTCACATTCCTCAGATCCGTTAGTGGCAAAAACGCCTTTGGAACCTTGCTTTACAACAACTGTTTCGATGCCTAAATCAAGAAATCCTATTACCAGTTCTTTAATTGGTGCATCATTATTATTACATAATAATCTTAATTCTGATTCATTGACAAGCAATATATCTGTTCTATCCAAAATTGGTTTTAATGCATCAAATCCTTTTTGAACATATAGCATTCCAGGGTCAAAGCTCAATAAAGTTTCATCACTGAGTTTAGGCAATAACTCTATTTGGGCGTTAAAGGAATCTCCCACAAATGATGTGTAATGCATTATTTTACATCTCATAATGTTTAAAAGATTGATTTCACCTATCTTGATTTCATCATTAACGCCAGGGTCAATGTAAAGGCATCTCTCACCTTCACTATCAACAAAGCCCAAACATTTTCCGGTAGATCCTGTTTCTGAATAAATCAGATTGTTTGTATATACTCCATTGACCGCCAAATTATATTCTATTAAGTCACCGTCTTCATCTTCGGCGATTTTTCCTATGATTGAAGTATCGCAGCCCAATCTTGCCAGACCGACAACAGTATTGGCTGCAGAACCGCCGGGAGTATCTGTTGAACTTTTTATAAAGCTTTCTCCATCTGCTCCAACAATATTTTCTACAGAGTAAAGTTTATCAACATTCAATGCTCCAAACCCTATCACTTCTGCATTTAAATCATTGTCAAATATTTCCATATTAAAACCCTACTTTAAGATATCTAATAAATTTATATTTTTGTCTCCGAGCTTTCCGTCAAAGTTACCTGCAGAGATTTTTATAACTCCTTCAAATTCTAAAGCAGCGTCAATTCCTGCCTTGATTGCTTTGTTCATTGATTCTTCATTGATTGCATTGACTACAATTTCAGGAATATAATTGACGCCTTCAGGAACCTTGGATTCGTCTCCCAAAGACTCTTTTAATGAAGGACAGTAAACATGATTTGTAGTAGGACCAATTTCAGGGAAATTAGTTTCAGGTTTTGAAGCTGCAGAACATACATCAAACGGAGCTGTTGCACCTTCAACACCCATAATGGCATCGATTATTGCATCACCCGCATCGATAACTGCTTCAGGGGTTTGGCATAAATACCAAAAGTTTCCGCCCATTATTCCGTCATTTATTTTGAATTTTTCTTCAATCTGGAAATCCGGAACTGCAATTGGAACATTGATCATTTTTCTTCCGTATTCTTCGACTATCCATTCGTAGCCGTCCCCACAATGACCCACAATATCCATCATTTCAATGTATTCATCACTGTCACTGTCGGAATAATCGAATATGCGAGTGAACGGTTTAACCAATACATCCTGACGAAGCCTGTAAGACAATTCAAATGCAAATTTGTCCACATCATCTCCACCTAACCAGTATTGTACGACAGCACCGAATCTACCATCAGGAGTTTGGGATTCATCTAAAAATCCTTCTACACCTCCTTCAACTCTTCCGATTACGGCACTTGGAGTTGAAGTTGAATCATATGCCGCTCTTTTTACAATTTTTTCTGTAGGTCCTGTGATTAAAGCTCTTACATATTTCCCTTCAAAAGCTTCAAAGAATGTATCGTCTACTTTATCATAACTCATTTTATTACCTTCTATAATTTTAACCTAAACCACCAATATCCTGACCTCTGATATTATTTCTCATGTATTTGCTGGATTTCAGGATATCGTCGAAATTATTTTCATTAATCAATTTTATAATTGGATAATCTTCACTGTCAAATACTTCAAAGAACTTTTCTTTGACCTTTAAGTCGATTTCATACTGATTGAATAACTCTGCATAATCATCTGATGCATTATAATCTTCAATGAAATTCAAAACTTTATTTTTGTCATTGTTTGCATAGATATCTGCAATTACTGCTGTTGTTACTGCACTTGGAGAAACGATAGCTATTTCAGCTACTTTAAGAGGATATTCATTACCATTGAAAGAAATGCTTATTCCATTATTTTTTCGAGCAAATTCCAACGGTTCAACATCTGTTATGCTGTCTCCTATGTAAAGCATGTTGTTAATGTCGATTTCATCCCTCTCAATAATCTTGTCAATAGCTAATTTTTTACCTAGACCTCCGACAACTTCAATATCTTTGATTTTTTCATAAATTCCCATTTTGGTAATTTGAGAAAAGAAAATATCATCAAATAGTTCATAGTCTGTTGGATTTTCCAGGATCATTTCCTTGAATTCAGTGACTTTTTTAATTTCATCATCATTTAAAGCTAAGCCATCTACATCAACATTTGTGTAAAATGTATTTTCAAATGGAACTCCCATATAATTAGAAACTGCTTCGATATATTGACCATAACTAGTACTAACTATATAAGTATTCATAGCTTCCTTCAAGTAAGTTAAAAGGAATTTTGAATCCGCAACAGAGTAAATATTATTTTGTGAAAAATCAATCATATCCCTATTCTTAATATTTTCTACAACAAAGAAAGGTAAAATTAATTTCAATGTATTTCCCGCTTTATAGTTTTCCTTTTTAACAACATCAACCAGATAATCATCGTACAAGCTAAGAATCTTGAATAATTCATCACCGTTTTCAATGAATTTGGCTGACAATTCAAAAGCGTTGTCATTTAAAGTTAATGGACCTTCGCAGTCAGTAATGAATGATTTTTCAAACATATAATCACCTGAAGTTTACGATTCTTATTGCATCCAGAGGACAAATTGCCTCACACTGTCTGCAATAGATACATTTTTCACTGTCAAATTCAATCTTATCGTCTGTTAATGTTAATGCATCAACAGGACAATTTTTAGCACATATTGCACAGGCCTGACATTTCTTGTCTGAAAGTGAAAAGTCACCCATTCTTTGGTCGTGCAAATAAGACCTTGCATAGTATAAATCAGTGTCTTTACTATAGAAATAATCATCATATGCACCAATTGCATCAAATTGACATTTTCCAACACATTTTCCACAATAAACACAGTTATCATTAATTTTAATTGGATTCGGACCATCAAGTTCAATTGCATTAACCGGACAAACGTTATAACATTCACCGCATGCAACACATTTCTTGTCATAAACTTCAATATTCCTATCCATCAAATAAGATCCGAACAGCTTTGTGAACTTGGATACTTCAATATGGGAATCCAAACTGATTTTCAATTCCCTCTCCATCATGTCATTTACTTTGCATTCAATGAAATTTTCAAAGTTCTGGTCATTGAACTCCAAAGCTATGGATTTGCCCACTTTTTCCAAAACTTTATTTAGACTTATCAAATCAAGGGATAATCTTTTCATATTATGGTCAATGATTTCTGATACGATATCAAATGACTTAATCTCACTATACATCTTATAAGCTTTCTTACGTGAAGAGTATCTGATTGCAGTTGAAGGACAGGAATGCATACATTCTTCACATCTTGCACAGTAACCCGGATTGATATAAGGCAGCTTATTTGTTCTTGCGACATTAATGGCACCCATTGACGGACAAACTCTGGTACAGGTCATGCATCCAATACACTTATCCTGATTAACGATGATTGCCTTACCTCCCTTGACGGTTTTAGGGAGCAATTGACCGTATTTAATCGCATCAGTAGGACAAACTCTAAAGCAGTAACCGCATCTAACACAGGTATCCTTATCAATCTCGCTGTGAGGTTCTGTTTTCCCGTCAGCCTTGATATGGATTGACCCGTTTTTACAAGCCTGAACACATGCTCCGCATGCCTTACATAACTTTGTGTTAATGTTTGGAACATTTTCCTTTTTAGGAGGGTCCATATGAACATCCAGTGAAATTGCATCATAAGGACAGGCATTACGACATAATACGCAACCGAAGCAGGTATTTTTCAATTTAATTAAACCGTCATCATCATCCATATAAACCGCATCGATTGGACAAGACTGAAGACAAGGTTTATCACTGCATTTTGCACATTTTGTCTGATCAACCAAATAATCAACATCAACGTGCCTTAATGGTCTTGGTGTTTTTGTAAAACTATCAATCATAACACTCACTCCATGAATAAATCCTCATTTAGATTAGATGTTTTTACAGTAACATGAATAGTCTCATCATCTTCCATTGAAAATTTAGATATGAAATATTTAATTACGGAAAACGGACATGTCTGATAACAGATACTGCATCTTAAACATTTATTTTTATCTCTTACAATTGTGTCTTCATCATCATCAAAAGAAATACACTGGGTCGGACAGTCAGGAATACACAGTTGACATTTTTCACATTTGGATTTATCCCAGTCGATGATTCTGACTTTAAGCCTATTTATCGCATTGGAAATGATTTCTAAAGCAACTTCCTCATCAGGAATAATTTTCATTGCATCCTCCCAAATTTCAGAAACAGGAATCTCATACTGCAGAAGACCGTCTTTGTCCAAAGCTCTCAGGTCTTCTTCCTTACTGTTAATGTACTCTTCAATGTAGTTTACGCATAAAAGAATCAATTCCTTCTGGTCCTGTAAGTTTTCTACAAATACTCCTTTCATTGCGCCGTTAACAGGGCAAACATCAATACATTCACCGCATGAAATACATTTGAGCTGGTCAACAACCACTTTTCCATCGGTTTCACTGATTGCATCAACAGGACATTTTTTCAAACATTTCTTACATTTGATGCATAAATAATCATCCACTATATATTGTCTTTTGGATGGAATAATATTGAATTCAGGTAAAATTAAATGGTTTTCTCCACATTCCAAAGTTTTAGGATCAGTAGGACACACTTCTGCACAGAAACCGCATCGAATACATGCTCCCGGCTTAATTACAGGATAAGTTAAACCTTCTCCCTCTTCTGAATCCTCATCACGGACCAGTTTTATTGCATTCGGAGACGGACATGAAACTGTACATGCACCACAACCTATACAATACTCCTTATTTACTTTCGGAAAGTCCCTGAAACGTTCAGGTTTTTCAGAAATCTCAGGTTGAGAATGTGCATTGGTAAATGCATCTGCCCATGCCTTTCTTGCAAACTCATAAACATACCACATTAGAGATGACATCTTATTTCACCTCATAAAAATCTTTTATTGCAGTTTTTCCGGCCTCATCAGTAATGGCCACCCTTTCAGCACATGCAACACAAGGGTCACATGAAGCGTAGGTGGATACCGCATCCGCAACAGTTGGAACATCACGAATCATGTATTTTGCACAGGAGTCCATATTTGCAATACTTGGAGTTCTGATTGAAATGTTTTTAATTAAATTACCATTAGTTTCAATCATATAGGTTACTTCACCACGAGGAGCTTCATTTTTACGCATTGCATAACCAGATTTAATATTTGCAGGAGTACGAACTTCACCTTTTGGAATATTTTCTATAGCTTGTCTGAGAATGCTGATTGATTCAGGTATTTCATCAAATCTGGTCATTGTTCTTGCATAATTGTCTCCTTCATTTCTTGTAATAACATTAAAATCAAAGTAATCGTCATATGTATAGTGACCTATACGGTAATCTTCTGTAATACCGGAAGCCCTTCCGATTGGACCGACTGCTCTTCCTTTAATTGCTTCTTTTTTGGACATGTATCCTATTCCTTTACATCTTAAGGCAAGTGCAGGACCTTCCGCAAACAGATTACGGGTAATTTCAAAACCTTCCTCTATTTTTTCAAGGTTTTTGAGAATCGGTTCGAAATGGCGTTCATCCGCATCCATCCTTACGCCTCCAACAACATTCCAACCCATATTAACCCTGTTACCAGTTAACAATTCAATTGAATCCATTGCATATTCCCTTAACTCCAGAACATGCATAAATAAGGTTTCATGGTCCATTGATTTGAAAAATGTTGAATTTGCAAGGAAATGACTTTGAATTCTGTCTAATTCATTTGCAATAACTCTTAAAAATTGAGCTCTTACTGGAACATCCACATCTGAAATCTGTTCAATAGTCTCTGCAAAAGTTTGTGTGTGTTCATATGAACAGATACCGCAAACCCTTTCAGAAAGATAAATTCCCTTCTGCCAGGTTTTTCCTTCAATTATCTTTTCAATTCCCCTATGAACATAACCGTATTCAATTTCTGCCTTAACTACCCTTTCACCTTCAGTCTGCAATTTCAATCTGATAGGTTCCTTTAAAGCAGGGTGAATTGGACCAATAGGCACTATCATTGTTGTTCCCTCCCACGATCAGCAATAGCTTGTGGTCCTACAGCCAAAATAGCTTCCAATATTTCATTTGGCCTTGGCGGACAGCCTGGAATTTCTGCAGCAACTGGGATGAAATTTGATGCAGGAGCATTTACATGTCCCCCTTCCTGATTAAATACATCACCAGATACCGGACAGTTTCCTACCGCTACTGCTATTTTCGGTTCAGGAGCTTTATCATATATCCTTTTTAAGTTATCTTTCCATTGTTCGGTAACAGCACCGGTCAACAATAGAACATCAGCTTCACGAGGATTATTGTGAACATAAATACCATATTGCTCTAAGTCGTATCTTGGAGACAACAGTGCAACACATTCAACGTCGCATCCATTGCATCCGCCACAATTTACGATACAGACATGGATTGAGCTTTTCCTCACAACATCCCTTATAGCATTTAACATTGTACTCCCTCTTTTATTTTATAATTAAATATAAACATGATCAGTATATTGCTTCTTTTTTTAACAGTTCAAATATTTCTAATTGACCTTCTTTTAAGGCCTCTTCATAAGATTTTCCGTTTTTAACTTCTTCTACCAATTTCATTTTAAGATTTTTTGCATCTTCAGGAGATATTACTTCCAGAGAACCGCTGAACCAGCATAATCTTAAATCAGCGTTAAACTTCTGATACAGGCATATGTCTTCAGCTGATTCGAAAGTTCCGTGCAATGCCTCAAGAGAAGACATGTCAAACAGATTGAAGAATACCTCTTCCAATTCTTCAACAGTACAATCAAAATCCTTGGAAAGCGGGACAATAATATCTCTCTGCCAAGCAAAACTTTTAATAATTCTTTCTTGCATCAATCTCAATTTAGCATCATCATCCATTCCAATCACATCATACCATTAAATTTTAATAATATATAGACAATTATCGCAATAATTAAACCAATGGCTGTTTCTTTTCTACCGTAACCCGGCCTTTCACCCATTACAAATCCTGCCAGGAGAAAACCTACTGCGGATAAAATAATATTACCTGAACAAAATCCTAAAACCCATCCGACAGTTGAGACTATAGCAAAGGGAACATTAAGTGCTGTAACAGCTACAAAAGGTTCGCCATGCTGCTTATAACTGTAAAGCAAACCAAGAATAGATCCAACTGCAAATGTAAGTATATAAATCATATAATCTAACATAATATCTCCTACATTGGTTTATAAAGTAATATGAATGAGCAAACTATTGCTATAAATGTTATAATGAAACACAATTTCTCAATACTTTCTATCTTATGTGCAAAGTTTCCTTTGGCGAGCAATACGAATGCCGCCAAAATAACACCTATGACCACTATTGGAGCAAGGACTGTTGAGTGCAGGAATGTTGCTAAAAGACCTACAACTATTATTCCAATAGCAACCAGTGCGGTGAAATAAACAATTACATCCTCACTATTCATGCTACCACTCCTGTAAATATCATCAATATAGTTCCGAAGAAGCATATTGCTCCTATAGTAATTTGAGTCATGACTGAATGATTTGGACTGAATATCGGAGTTGCCGCATTGATAAATCCGGTTATGAATGTAATTACAATCATTCCAATCAGATAACCTACAGCAGTTAACGGACCACAGAATATTGTTAAAAATACCCAAAGCATTACATACCATGCAATTGACTCTGAAAAGTGCATAAATCCTCTCAGGAGTCCGAAGTGTTCGGTTTCAAAACCTGAAATTAAAACCTTATCCTTTGTAATTGCAAATGGTGAATACGGGGATTTTGTAATAATCAGCATGAAAAACATTACTGCCGCAAGCGGGATTGTGAATATCAATGGACCATGCACAGACTGGTAAGTGATAATTTCACCAATGTTCATGGTTCCTGTTATCAGATAAACGAAAATTATTGCTGCAAACAGTGGAAGTTCAGTAGCCGCTGAAAGTACAGCCCTTACACAACTTAGCTTACCGTACGGAGAACCTGAACTTGATCCAGAGTTGTGCTCAACGATTTTATAAACTGCATAAACACCGAAGAGTATTAATAATGATCCGTGTGCTACAGGACCTACAATAACCCCTACAATCCAAATTAACGCCAATATAAATGTAATACCTACATAAAATACTTTTGAAACTGTTTTTGGAAATGCAGTCTCTTTAAAGAAGAATTTTAAAGAGTGTATCAGATGTTGGACAATAGGTGGTCCAGGACGTTTTTGAACACGAGCCATGATTTTCCTATGCAATCCCAGAAGAAGGCTTCCCGCTAGAAATGCAATAATAACTTGAATTAAAATTTCTGCCATTAAATTCATAATACCACTCTAATATCCAGTAAATGGTTCTTTCACCCTTTCTTCAGCATCTTCAGGTTTCGGTTTAGCCATTGTCAATAGTCCTAAAGACAAAACCCATGCAGGAATACCAAAAATAGCTACAGCATAGACAATCCATGCATCGAAGTCTATAACCAAACAGGCAAGAATAGCTATTGTTGATAATACCAATAATACAATAGATACAATTTTTTGACTAACCATACTACCACTACCACAATACCAATAATAAAATTTCAACAGCTCTTACAATAATAAACAATGAACTTAAGTGAATAATTACAATGAATGGAGAACCCGCAGTCCTGAACATTTCTGCTTTACTTGCAAAGAATGGAGCTACTCCACTTTCACCTAAAATACCAAGTAACATCAATATCGCACCAAATACGACCATCGGACTAGCAGGCATTTGGGATAAAACCGCCAGTGACAATGTTCCGGTGGATGCAAGAATGATTGAAGCACCACCAAACAGAGGCAAACTGCACATCATGGCAATTAAACCATAGTTGAATGCTGAATTCAATACGCTAGTCTGTTTAACGGCTGATACAATACCAATATTTAAAATACCAACCAACGCCATGAAAAGTGTGAAGTTGAACAAATCTCCAGTAATCATAGCACCAGCTGATGCAAGACCGCAAATGATTGATAAGAATCTTCTCTGTTTGAATTCCTTTGGACCCACTTTAACCTCAGTATTGTTTAGATAATGCATTGTACCTTCAATCTGAGTTTCAGGTTTACTTAATGCAATCAATAATGTAAAACCAAGCAATACCGCAAAGAGGAACAGGTTAAATGGAGTGACATACAATACAATGTCCCCAAGTGGAATGGTACCAAGTAAATCTCCGCCTAGTGTAACAAAATCCATTTTCATCACTACTCCTTATCAATGTCCTCTCTCATAAGTAGTCCAATTAAACCAACTTTTGAAGCTACTTTTAATAATAATCCACATGCTGCCAAGAATAAACTTAATAACCAATATTGAGGTGCTACAAAGAACAATAGGAAACCTATAATCCATAAACACCATGCTATTCCAGAAACTCCTGCAATACCATCCAGCATCAATACCGGAAGTCCTCTTGCTTTTTTAGATAATGCATATAATACTATTCCTCCACCGGCTACTGCCCCTCCTGTAAATCCTGTCAGGAAAATACCGTAACCGATCAGTACCAATGCAATGAAATTAGGAGCAGTATTGAGTATTTCCATATTCAATGCAAAAGGCTGCGGGAAAAGGGAAGAAGATTTAGGTAGATTTCTTCTTGGATTCTGTTCAATTATACGCATTTCTCTTGTAATTAAAATTTCAGATATGGCCAGAGTTTCTGCAAGCTCTACAACCAGACCAGGTAAAATCAATGCTTCCGCAAGGTCGGTTCCGACTGCAGAGACAACAAATATCATTGCAAGACCAACTATATCTGTCAGGATAAGAATATGGATTTCTTCTCTTTTCATTGCAATTGCCATAGTTCCGATAAAACCAACAATCAGACCTGCGTAGATTGCAGGCAGATACATTGACAGGAATGCACTAGGAACTGCTGTAGGTAAGATAACCATTAATTATCCCTCCTCAACTGTTTTGCTCTTGCTTTTTCATCATTGACCTTTACTTCATTTGCTACTTTTGCAGAAGCAGAAATGGCCTTTTTCACATCATCCTTGATTTCTTTTTCGTCATTTTTACGGTTCATGGTGTAGTTGATGGATAACCATGAAGCGATTATGAATGACATCATCAAGATACTGGATTCCAATATTGTATCGAAACCCCTAGTGTAGTATAAAATTTCATCCACAAGTCCTCCAGGGGATGAATAGATTGATGTTCCGAAGTACGGGGAAATAGATGATATAAATTGAGCCAACGGTGACATATATCCTGTTATCATACCCAAACTTGCTGCATTGTCAGGATATTGAGGATTGATTACACCCGCCTGGGTTAATACTTCACCGCCCCTGTCATATGGTGCGATGGCCAATCCCTCATCGATTTGCTCTTGAGGAGCAGGCCTTACATACAGCTGGTCAGGATTCAATGCCATCGGCACAATCAGACCTATAATCAGAATAATTCCTAAACTGAATGCAAATAAACGAGGCACATTTTTAGGGTCTGCAAGTTTATTCCATAAAACTCCAATCCTCATACATCTGCCCCCATTTCTTCTAAACGAATAATAGCTCTAAATAAGATTAAAGAAATAACAACAGTAGTTGCCAATAATGTTAATAAAGCTAAAACATGATTATAACATAATAAGACTAAACAGACACCGATTGATGCCACTTCAGTATTGAATGTCCTTACAATAGGGTCATTAACTCCAGGACCCCATGCAGTAGCGATACTTCCCACAATAGCTAGAAAAATTCCAAAGTAAAAGAATAATGGAACACTAATCATGCAAATCACCACTTTCTAGCTTTTTCTTTCTAATTTCATTTATTTTAACAATTGCCAAGATAAATACCAAAGTTGACAGCGGATCAACTAACGCCGCAAACATAGCAACGTCCAGATATTTGAATAAAACGATGACTAAAACGAATCCTGCATCCAGTATTGTAAACATTATAACCTTGTCCAAAGGTTTTTTAAGAAATATTATGCCGAATGCACCAATTACCATCAAAGCAATTGCAATTATTGATATGAAAAACTCCATCTTGCATCACTCCAACAGTATTTCATCATCTAGTCTTTTTAAGGTATATGCAATTGCATTCGCACTGATTGTAGAACAGATAAAGAATGCTGCTGCAACAACAAGAGCGAACGGAGTATTAATCACCAAAGTAATCAAGGCTGAAACTCCAAATCCAATAACGTTAACATATAATAATCTTTCAGCTCTGTTTCTGGTAATTAAAGCTCTTAATGCAACGAATATGACTATAACACCAATAATTTCAACGTACATATTACCACTCTCAAGCATGTCTATTGAACTTTTCTGCAATTTTTCCTAAAAGGATAGAAGCTCTCTTATGGTCAATTCCCTGAATGGTCAATATTGCAATAACCATACCTACAATAAACATTTCCGGAGTAAATCCAATAAATGAACAGATAAAAATAATAACAGTTGCAGTTAAGCTTCCAACAGTTCCTGCATAACCCGGATCGGCACACAATCTGTTTCCAATAAATACAAAGAATGCTGCTAAAATTCCACCAGGTATTCCTAAAAGTAAATATCCAATAGAAGCTATTAATGTACCGGCAGATGCGTCAGGAGAACAAACAATGTTTCCCTGGAAAAATCCACCAGCAATATCTCCCCCTCTTTTTTCAACACTTTCTCCTATAATTCTGGCTCCTCTAACACCAGGTTGCTCGGGAAGTCCGAAATATGTATCTACAATTACAAAATTCAACCAACATAGAATTGCGGCAATTATAATTCCAATTACCTCATTCATTAATATCCTCCCCCTCATCTCCAGTTAAAGGCTTTGGAAATACAAAATCAAATAAATATTTCACAAACAATGCGGATAAAATCCCGATAATAACAGCCAATACTATTCCATTATACATGAAAGTGAAATTCAATACTAAAAAAATAGATAAAATTCCTATGGCTATTATTGGAGTCGGATATATTGCACTTACATCAAATGAATACCTGTATGGTTTGCTTGGAAGTAATGGAATTCTTAAAACTAAAGCAACTAAAATTGAAACAATAATAGCTACAATATAAGCTAACAAAACATCAAATGAACTAATTGATATATTTGCAAGCCCGTAAACATTACTGTTTAAAGCAAAAAATAAGGTATTGAACACCAAATCAAACATATTATTAAGACTCCTCTTAAATAATAAATATACTATATAAAAATATATAAATGTTGTTACTTAAAATTATTAATAATAGCTTAAACATTATGTAAGTTTATAAATGGTGGCTTAATGAGAAATAAAAATATTTTAATAACTGGAGGACTTGGATTTATAGGTTCACATATTGCAAATGAATTATTGGACGACAATCAAATCGTTATTGTTGATAATTTATCCACAGGCAACCTTAATAACATAAACAATCCAAATCATGAAAATTTAAAAATTATAAAAGAGGACATTCGCAATGTCGATTTAGACGAAGTGACCTCAGATATTGATTACATTTTCCACCTTGCAGCAATGGCGAGCGTTCCGTTAAGCATTGACAAGCCGGTTGAATGCAATGACATAAACCTAAATGCCACCGTAAATCTTTTAAAGTCAGCCGTTGACAACAATGTTAAAAAAATCGTGTTTTCTTCATCATCATCAGTTTATGGTGAAAACAAAAACATGCCATTAAAGGAAAGCGAACCGTTAATGCCAATGTCACCATATGCTGCATCAAAAGCAAGCTGCGAACTGTATTTACGCTCATTTTATGACAGTTATGGCCTAAATTACACAGTACTTAGATATTTCAATGTTTTCGGACCTGGACAGGATAAAAACTCACAGTATGCGGCAGTCATACCTAATTTTATAAGTGCTATGCTTGAAGGAAATCAGCCTGAAATTTACGGCGACGGCGAACAGACCCGAGACTTTGTTTTTGTAAAAGACATTATCCAAGCTAACATCAATGCGGCAAAGTCAGATTACAATGGAGTAATCAACATCGCTTCAGGTAAAAAATTAAGCATTAACCAGTTATTTGATATTGTTAAAAGAACACTTGGCAGTGATTTGGAGCCTAAATATCTTCCTAAAAGAGCAGGTGACATCAAACACTCCCTGGCGGACACTTCAAAAATGGAAAAAATCAATTTTGAAATAGATCACAATAACTTTGAAAAACAGCTTGAAGAAACAATAAACTGGTTTAAAACCATTTTATAGGAATTATCAGCATGGATAAAAGTGTAACTGATTTTAATGTACGTCTCAGAACAATAAGACTCAGGGAATTAATTGTCGCAATCATAGCTGCAATCATTATTTCAGGACTGATAATGATTCCAGTTCCAGAACTTTATGAAGATGACAACCTACTTTTTATTGTATTGCTCTCACTGGTGCTGCTTTTCTTCGCATGGTGTTTGAGAGGCACACACGGACTTGGCCAAAATGTCAGGAACCTGTTTGAAATTAAAACCAGAAATGAAATACTGTACGTATTTGCAGTCAATCTGCTTTTTGCATTTTTATTTACATGTTTGATATCCGGAATTGACTTATTGATGGGATTCTATGACCCATCATGGATTTCAGGATTTGACATTGATACCGTGGACATTACTGCCGGAGCAATACTTTTTGAAATTGTCTCATCCGTGATTTTTGCCCCGCTTATGGAAGAGCTGATATTTAGAGGAGTTCTTTTCAACAGACTTAAAATAAGAGTTGGAATACTCCCTGCAATGCTAATTTCTTCATTTATTTTTGGTATCGGGCACAGCTACGGTTCAATTACAAGCGCATTCCTATTCGGAATATGCATGTGTATCTTATACATGAAAACAGACAATATCCTTGTTCCTATGAGTGTTCACTTTATAAACAATGTTGTTGCTACAGTACTTGAATTCACACAGCTTGATTTGGTAATCGGACAGATGCCCTGGCTGATACCTGCAACAGTCATTGCACTGATATCAACAGTTCTGCTTGTAAAATATATCGTTCAGGAAACAAGCACACTTAAAAATAGATTCAGTTAAAAAAATTAAAAAAAAGAGTTTAGTGGAATCCGCATCCACTACATGTTTCACATTTTTCTTCTTCCAAAGGATCGTATTGTTTATCTTCCTGCAAGGTTGCTGAGATAAAATACTGGTCAAATTCATCCTTGTTTTTTAAGATAGGTGAAACACCCTTAAAATCACATTTAATATCTCCTGTACCTCCGATATCAACCATTATCGGTTCACCTAATTTGAATCTTTTGAAATACGCTTCAATTTCATTGATTAGAGAACCAGGAACTCTAAAATTAAAAGATAAAATATTATTTTCCTTCATTTTTAAACCGACATATTTCTGGTCGATTTCATAGTTCAATCCTAATTGCTTTTTGAAAATAACATTAGTGCCTATATCATTAGATGCCATTATCTTTCCCCCTTCATTCAATTACATTGAATTATATGTTCGAAGTATATAAAACTTTCCAAAAAAATATCTAAAAAGTACAAACAAAATTTCTAAAAATTCAAAATTTTACTGAATAATCTTCAAATTTAACAAGGTTTATATAATTTCAAAATCAAAATGTATAATATTATAATATATATTATAATAAAAAAAATCAATTAGAAAAATAGGTGTTTATTAATGAATGAATACAACAAAGATATTGGAAATAGAATTAGAGAACTACGAGAACTATCAGACATTACAATTAAAGAGATTGCTGATGATTTGAACATTAAACAAGAAACTTATATCCAATATGAAAACGGAGAAGTAGACATTCCGGCAAGTTTCTTATATGAACTTGCACACATCTTTAAAGTTGATTTAGGATTATTATTAACTGGTGAAGAAAGCAGAATGAGCATTTTTGATGTTACCCGTGCAGACAAAGGGGTTTCAGTTGACAGAAGAAAAGAATATACTCATCAAAACCTATGTTCTAAATTCATTCACAAACAGGCCGAAACCTTCCTTGTAACAGTGGATCCTGAAAAAAATCCTGTGCCTTCACTTAACTCACACCCAGGTCAAGAATTCAATTATGTATTAGAAGGTTCCCTAAAGATTTATATTCACAATAACGAAATTATCTTGAACGAAGGAGACTGCATCTTCTTCGATTCAGCACACAGACACGCTATGGTAGCACTTAACGACAAACCCGCTAAATTTTTAGCAGTAATAATATAATACTTATGGAGATAATTACATGACATCATTAATAGGAAATTTTGTTAATAGAGTTGACTACAACTCTTATGAAGACTTTTATGAAAACTTCAAGCTAACATATGAAGACGATTACAACTTCGGATTCGATGTGGTAGACAAATATGCGGAAATCGATCCGGATAAAATAGCTTTAATATGGACTAACGACAATGATGAAAATCATACCTTCACTTTCAAGGACATGAAAGAATATTCCAATAAAGTGGCTAACTTATTTAAAAGTTTAGGAATTAAAAAGGGCGACGCAGTAATGCTCACCTTAAAAAACAGGTATGAATTCTGGTTCTGTATGGTTGCACTTCACAAAATCGGTGCAATAGCCATTCCAGGAACACACATGTTAAAACTTCATGATATTGACTTCAGGATAAAAGAAGCTAATGTTAAAATGGTAGTTTCAGTGGAAGAGGATTCCCTATTGCCGGATTACGAAGCAGCTGAAAAATCATTAGGAATTGAAATACCTAAACTGGCAATTGAAACCGATAGAGAAGGATGGATTAACTTTAACAAAGCTTTTGAAGAACAAAGTCCTGAATTTGAAAGACCTACAGGAGAAGATGCGACAAATGCTGAAGAGATCTTTTTAATATACTTCACTTCAGGAACCAGCGGACTTCCGAAAATGGTTTCACACAAGCATACCTACTCCTTAGGACATATTCCAACAGCAAAATACTGGCATAATGTTATTGAAGACGGAATTCACCACACTGCTGCAGATACCGGTTGGGGAAAAGCAGTTTGGGGAAACCTTTACGGACAATGGATTGCCGGAACAGGAATATTCATTTATGATTACGAAAGGTTTAATGGAATCAAATTGCTTGAAAAGATTATAGAAAATAAGGTGGACACCTTCTGTGCCCCTCCAACAATTTACAGATTCATCATTAAAGAAAATATCGAAGGATATGACCTTTCAAACTTAAAATACGTTACAACCGCCGGAGAGCCTTTACCTCCGGAAGTATCCGAAAAGTTCTTTGAACTTTCAGGACTCAGAATCAAGGAAGGATTCGGTCAAACCGAAACCACACTGTCCATTGGAACATTCATATGGCTGGATGCTAAAGTGGGTTCAATAGGTAAGCCTTCCCCGTTATTCAATTTAGAGTTATTGGACGAAGACCACAATAAAGTGGAAATCGGTGATGAAGGAGAACTTTGTTTCAAGATGAATGACGGACCTAATCCGGGATTGTTCAAGGACTATGTAAACGATGAGGAAAAATACAAAAAGCAAATCCACCACGGATATTACCACTGCGGAGATACCGCATGGGTGGATGAGGACGGATACGTTCACTTTGTCGGAAGAAACGACGACATCATCAAATCTTCAGGTTACCGTATAGGACCTTATGAAGTAGAAAGTGCAGTATTGTCTCACGAAGCAGTTTCAAACTGCGCAATTACCGCTTATCCTGATGAAGTAAGAGGCCAAATCGTAAAAGCAACAATCATATTGCAACCTGGCTTTGAACCATCAGATTCTTTAACTAAAGACATTCAAAATCATGTTAAAAGAGTTACAGCTCCTTATAAATACCCAAGAATGATTGAATATGTGGATGAAATCCCTGAAACAATCAGTGGTAAAATAAGAAGAGTTGAAATCAGAGAAAACGATAATAAAAATAGATGATATAATGACAGAAGAGATATCTTATCCAGTTATCAATAAAGAAATCTGCAAAGGCTGTATGAGATGTATAGTCGGATGTCCTCAAAATGCAATATTACTATCAGAAGACATGAACAACGCAGGATATCAATTTGCATATTATAGTGGAAGTGGCTGTACAGGATGTAAAGACTGTTACTTTACCTGTCCTGAGCCATTAGGACTAGAAGTACATCAAGTGAAAAATATTGTTAATGATTCAGTAGCAAAAATGATTAAGGCTAAAGTAGCTAATCAAGGGGGAAACTAAATGAGCAATCAAATGGTTAAGGGAAATACTGCTGTTATCATTGGTGCAATGTATGCGGGATGTGACTGCTTCTTCGGATACCCGATTACTCCTGCAAGTGAAATCCTACACGAAGCATCAAAATATTTCCCGATGGTTGGAAGAAACTTTGTACAGGCTGAAAGTGAAGAAGCATCAATCAACATGGTTTACGGTGCATCAGGAACCGGTCACAGAGTAATGACCGCATCATCAGGACCTGGAATCAGTTTAATGCAGGAAGGTTTCACATATCTTGCAGGTGCGGAATTGCCTGCAGTTATTGTTGACATCATGAGAGCAGGACCTGGACTTGGAAACATCGGACCTGAACAGGGAGACTACAATCAAATCGTCAAAGGAGGAGGTCACGGTAACTACAGAAACATCGTCCTTGCTCCAAACAGCGTTCAGGAAATGTGTGACCTGACCATGAAGGCATTTGAACTTGCAGACAAATGGAGAAACCCTGTTGTAGTATTGGCTGACGGTACATTAGGTCAGATGGCAGAACCTGTTGAATTCCCAAAAGAAGCTATTAAACCTGAAATTGACGAATCATGGGCAGTGAGAGGAAATAAAGAGACTATGGAAAACCTCATCACTTCAATTTTCAATGACTTCAATGACCTGGAAGACTTCAACTTCAAGCTTCAGGAAAAATATGCAAAAATCGACGCTGAAGAGGTTATTGTCGATGAATATCAAGTCGATGACGCTGACATTGTTCTGATTTCATATGGTATCAGCAGCCGTATTGCAAGATCAGCTGTTGACAAAAGCCGTACAAAAGGCTTGAAAGTTGGACTTTTAAGACCTGTAACATTATCACCGTTCCCAACCAATAGAATCAAAGAACTGGCTGATAAAGGTGTTGAATTCATATCAGTTGAAATGAGTAACGGACAACTCTTGGCTGATGTTCAGTTTGCTGCATTAAGAAGGGAAGGAACCCATCTTGTCAACAGAATGGGCGGAAACCTTATTGAACTTAAACATGTATTGGCTAAGATTTATGAAATTGCAGGCTTAGACGAAGAAATTGATACTTCAAAAAGAAGTGAAGAGAAGGCTAGCCCAAATATAATTGATTAAGGATGTGGAAAAATGAGTGAACAACAAAATAAAGATTATGAAGAACAGGTACGTAGAAATCCACAATCCCTTTTAGAAGAGTATCCTAGAAAAGGAACTAACATTCAATCCACTCACTACTGTGCCGGTTGTGGACACGGTATCATACACAAATTGATTGCGGAATGTATGGATGAGCTCGGAATCCAGGAAAGATGTGTGATGATTTCACCGGTAGGATGCTCAGTTTACGCATACTTTTACTTTAACTGCGGAAACTTCCAGACAGCTCACGGAAGAGCACCTGCAGTAGCTACAGGTATTTCAAGAGCTGAAGACAATGCAATTGTCATGAGCTATCAAGGAGACGGAGACCTTGCTTCCATCGGTTTGAATGAAACCCTTCAGGCTGCAAATCGTGGAGAAAAGATTGCAGTATTCTTTGTAAACAACACAGTTTACGGAATGACCGGAGGACAAATGGCTCCGACCACACTGATCGGTGAAAAAACAGTTACATGTCAAACCGGAAGAGATCCTGACTATGCAGGACACCCTACCCACATGTGCGAGTTAATCAACACTCTTAAAGCGCCTGTATTCATTGAAAGGGTATCCCTTGCAAACCCCTTGAAA
The DNA here is from genome assembly GCF_015062935.1 of Methanobrevibacter sp. Lineage (NCBI taxonomy): Archaea > Methanobacteriati > Methanobacteriota > Methanobacteria > Methanobacteriales > Methanobacteriaceae > Methanobrevibacter > Methanobrevibacter sp. The sequence continues at coordinate 96,254 of NZ_SUTM01000007.1, forward strand.
ATCAGGCTTGCAAAATATGCAATCAAACAGGCATTGACCGTTCAAAAAGAAGGAAAAGGATATTCATTTGTCGAAATATTGTCACCTTGTCCTACAAACTTAAAACAGGACGTCAAACGTGCACAGGAATTTATTGAAAATCAGATGGAAAAAGAGTTCCCGGTCAAAAACTTCAGAAACAACCTCTACAAAAAGGACCCTGTCGTCAGACCTGAAAGCGACTTTACAACAGAATCCCTTGACAAAATATTCAACGTCAACAGAGGGGAAGGTTCAGGATATGTCGATGAGGACATTGAACCTGTAAGCATCAAGGTTTCAGGATTCGGTGGTCAGGGAGTTTTAAGTGCCGGTTTAACAATTGCCCAAGCCGCATGTGCTGAAGGAAAACATGTTTCATGGTATCCTAGCTACGGTCCTGAACAGAGAGGTGGAAAATCCAACTGTTCTGTTGTAATTTCAAACGAAACAATAGGAACTCCCGTAGTTGATGATATTGATATTCTTATTGCTTTAAACAAACCTTCACTAGAACAGTTCTCACAGGATGTTAAAGAAGGCGGAACAATACTCTACGATGCACATATCGGAGAGTTTGAAACCGACAGGGACGTTAACGTTATTGCAATGCCTTGTGTGGATATTGCAGAGGAACATGGAAACGCAAGAACTGCAAATACTGCACTTCTCGGTGCATTAACTGAATTAAGCACTGTCTTAAAACGTGAAAGTTATGAAAATGCTATTCGTGAAATGTTTGCATCCAAACCAAAAGTCATTGATGTGAACATTGATGTTTTAGAAGCGGGAGCAGAATGGATTAAAAACAATTCATAGTGTGATTTAATGACATATAAAGAAAACAGTGAAAAATATATTGAAAATTACGGTTTAAGTATAGGGGACACCATTAAAGTCAACAAAGATGACATCACCTATACCGGTATTTTACTTGACAGGCCGGAAGACGCCGATGACGGATACCTGGTTATCAAACTGTCAAGCGGATATAACATTGGTGTGGCTATCGAAGGCACCACCGCCGAACTTGTCGAAAAAGGAGACAAACCAAAAATAGGTTATGATGCAGAGGAAATTCCAACAGACCCTAACAAGCAAAACATCTCAATAGTATCAACCGGAGGAACAGTATCTTCCGTTATTGACTACCGTACAGGAGCGGTTCACCCTAAATTTACAGCATCAGACCTTGTTAAGGCAAATCCTGAACTGCTGGATTATGCAAACTACAACGTCAAGGCTTTGTATAATATCTTAAGTGAAGATATGAAACCTGAATACTGGGTAAAAGCTGCTGAAGAAATAGCAAATGACATTTCTGATGGTGCCGACGGAGTGGTTATAGCTCACGGTACCGATACAATGCATTATACCTCTGCGGCATTGAGTTTCATGCTGAAAACTCCTGTTCCAATCATCATTACCGGAGCTCAGAGAAGTTCAGACAGACCTTCAAGTGATGCCAACATCAATCTGATCGATTCAGTGATAGCTGCAAAATCCGACATTGCAGAAGTCTGCGTATGCATGCACGGAAGCTTAAATGACAAATTTACTTACCTACACAAGGGAACAAAGGTAAGAAAAATGCACACTTCAAGAAGAGACACCTTCAGAAGCATCAATGCACAGCCAATAGCCAAAATCGAAAATAAAAAAGTTAATGTCAATCCGGATTACAGCTATACAAAACGTGGAGACAACGAACTGGAACTGAATACATCCATTGAAGAAAAAGTAGGACTGATCAAAAGCTTCCCTGGAATATCAAAGGATTACATTGAATATCACATTGACAAAGGATATAAAGGAATTGTAATTGAAGGAACCGGTCTCGGACATGTTCCAAATGACCTGATTGATTCATTTAAAAGAGCTCAGGACGAAAACATTCCTGTCGTCATGACTTCACAGTGCCTTTACGGAAGAGTCAACATGAACGTTTACTCCACCGGACGTAACATCATTGATGCAGGAGTTATTTCAGGCCGTGACATGACCCCTGAGACAACCTATGTCAAATTATGCTGGGCATTAGGTCAAAGTGACAATTACGAAGAAGTTAAAGAGATTATGCAGACAAATATTGCAGGCGAGTTTTCTGAAAAATCCACAATCAGGGATTTCTTGAATTAAGGTGATAGCATGGATTATGATTATGAAAAATTAGGATTGAAAATGGGACTTGAAATTCACCAACAATTAAACAGTCAGCATAAGCTATTCTGTCCATGTAAAACTGAACTTGTTGATGATGATTTTGATGAACTCGTTCAAAGGAAATTAAGGCCAACCCAGTCAGAGCTTGGTGAAATTGACCGTGCTGCACTGCAGGAATCCTTAAGAGGACTTAATTTCAAATATGAAAACTTTGAAAAGCACACATGTCTTGTGGAAAACGATGACGAACCGCCTCACAGCTTAAATGAGGAAGCGCTGGATATCTGTATAACTATCGCATGTCTTATGAACATGCACATTGTTGATGAATTCCATACAATGCGTAAACAGGTTATTGACGGAAGTAACACAGGAGGGTTCCAGAGAACCGGTATGGTTGCAACCGACGGTTACCTTGACACCCCTTACGGAAAAGTGATTATTGAAAGTTTAGGTCTTGAAGAGGATGCTGCAAGAAGAGTTGAAACCAAAGACGGATTTACCGAATTCAGACTTGACCGTTTGGGAATTCCACTTGCTGAAATTACAACAGACCCTTCAATGCACCATCCAGATCAGGTAAGGGAAGTAGCTTACATGCTCGGACAGATTTTAAGAAGTACCAACGTTAAAAGAGGGTTAGGTACAATCAGACAGGATTTAAACATTTCCATTGCAGAAGGTGCACGTGTGGAAATCAAGGGTGTTCAGGACCTGGATTTAATGGCTGAAATCGTTAACCGTGAAGTTCAAAGACAGCTTGAACTGATTGACATCAAAAAACAATTACAATTAAGAAACGCAGAAGTTTTAGAAGAAATTCATGATTTGGATGAACTTTTCGAAGATACTGAATCCAAAATCTTAAAGTCTGCTGAAACAATCAAAGCAGTTGTACTTAAAGGATTTGACGGACAGATTGGTCGTGAAGTACAGCCTGGAAGAAGATTCGGAACTGAAATTGCGAGCTATGCTAAAAAACGTGGAGTTTCAGGAATTTTCCACTCCGATGAATTGCCTGCATACGGAATCACCCAGGAAGAAGTTGATAAAGTCAATGACTTTTTAAACATCGGTGAGGAAGATGCATTTATTATTGTGGCTCACGACGAGGACATTGCAATATCCGCTTTAGAAGAAGTCAAAAGAAGAGCCAACTTAGGTTTGGAAGGTGTTGTTGAAGAAACCCGTAAAGCATTGGATGACGGTACCACCGAATATATGAGACCTCTTCCGACTGCAAACAGAATGTATCTTGAAACTGACATTCCACTGTTTAAAATTACATCTGACAGAGTCGAACCGATAGCCAATAATTTGCCTGAACTTCCTGACGTAAAACAGGCAAGAATCATTGAAGAGTACAAGTTAAGTGAAGACCTTGCAACTCAGCTTGTCAAAAGGCAGGAAGCAGACATGTTTGAAGCTATTCTGGCTGACGTTGATGTGGATGCTACACCTGTTGCTTCACTATTGGCTTATGATTTACGTGAAATCAAAAGGGAAGGCCACGACATTAACATTTTAACATTAGATCACTTCAAAGGCATTTTCACATTACTGGCTGACGGCAAAATAGCTAAGGACAGCGTTCGCAAACTTGCCATTGAAACCATAAAAGCACCGGACACTGATATAGCAGAAATCGCTGAGAAAAGCAATTTAGTTATGATGAGCGAAGATGATGTTGCCAAAATCATTGCCGGAATTGTAGCAGACAATGAAGGAATGGTTAAGGAACGTCAGATGGGTGCTATGGGTCCTTTAATGGGAATGTGCATGAAACAGCTTAAAGGAAAAGCTGACGGTGGTATGGTTAACAAAATCGTACGTGAAGAAATTCAAAAATTAATATAAGGAAACTCAATGGAGTTTCCATTTAAACTCTTTTTTTAAAAAACAAAATTAAATTATAAGTAATCCACCATCACATCCATGCTTACATTTTTGGAATGCAATGGAGAAGGTTTTGCTTTTTCTGAAGGATATCCTATAGGAAGCAGGGCAACAGTAACCATATTATCCGGCAAATCAAACAGCTCATCAAGCACTCTTTTATCATATCCTCTCACCCAAACAGATCCGATTCCCAAATCATATGCCTCAAGCATCATCTGGGTTGTTGCAATTACCGCATCGTCAAGTCCTGCATCATGTCCGTCAACTGTCTTCCAGGACACTTCCCTGTCATAACATATGAGCAATACTATTGGAGCATTGAAGCAGTATGGTGTAAATGACCTTATCTTTTCAAGTCCTTCGTCGCTTTTGATTACGAAAACGCGCTGAGGCTGAAAGTTGTTTCCTGTTGGTGCAACCTGTGCCGCCTTTAAAATCTTTTCCAGTTTTTCATCTTCAATCTGTTTGTCTGAATATTTTCTAACAGAATATCTTTCGCAAGCTAGCTCTAAAAAATCTTTCATGAGTTCACCTGTTAAATAGTTTGTTGTGTGGAAAATATATAATTTAATTTTTCATCATTTTTATATATCAAAAAAAATAATATAACATTAGTGATATTATGGAAAAATTAGACGACATAATCGTATCAAGAGCAATCATTGAAGAGTTCATGAACGACTTTCTCGATTACACAGACATTGATGTGGCTATCGGTGGAGGAGGACCTTCAGGGATAACCGCAGGATATTATCTTGCAAAGGCAGGATATAAAGTGGCTCTTTTTGAAAGAAAACTCTCCATAGGAGGTGGAATGTGGGGAGGTGGAATGATGTTCAACAAGGTTGTTGTTCAGGAAGAAGGAAGAAGAATTCTTGACGAATTTGGAATCAACTACAAAAAATATCAGGACAACTACTATGTCGTGGACTCCATAGAGTGCACATCAACACTTACATCTAAAGCCACTCAAGCTGGTCTTAAAGTGTTTAATCTCATGTCAATTGAGGATTTAATGGTACGTGAAAACGGAATAAACGGAGTGGTGCTCAACTGGAGTTCAGTTGAAATGAGTGGCCTACATATAGACCCACTAACTGTGAGATCCAAAGCAGTTATTGATGCTACAGGACACCCTCTTGAAATTATCAAAATTGTCCAGGACAAAATGGAAGCACCTCTCAACACTGAAACCGGTAAAATCATGGGAGAGAAATCCATGTGGGCGGACCGTGCGGAAGGAAAGATTTTAGACAATGTCAATGAAGTCTATCCAGGATTATACGTAACCGGAATGGCTGCCAATGCAGTTCACGGTTCACAGCGTATGGGACCAATCTTTGGCGGAATGCTACTTTCAGGAGAATATGTGGCTAAAAAAGTGGCTGAAGATTTGGAAAACAGAAAATAGAACTCTCAATTCGAGAGTTTTTAAATTCTTTTTTTAATAAATTTTTAGGTGTGCCTAAAAAAATAGTAACCTTTATATACTACTTCCAACAACATTATAATTGATGATGTGAATTTAGGTAAACCTAAATTAACACTCACATTATTAGTCAAAACAATACACTCTCCAAAATTAGAATTCGTGTTAAATTAGATTTTTCACAATTTCTCTAATTTGATACAAGTCGCTGGAAAATTAAAAATCTGCCAAAAAAAATATAATTTTCCTCAAAACACTGGTGTTTAATTTCGTCGGTTAAACACCAATTATCTCTCTTTTTACTGACACTTTTCAAAACAAATATCAATTTTTTAATGTCAACATTAACAATAACTAAAGCATTAATCACATATCAATATCAATCAATGAGACTTAATTTAAAAATTCTTTTTTTCCAAGAACATTCAACACTCTCAAATTTCTTATTCAAGTGATAACTACTTGTTTTCTAATCCATCAAATAAACAAATATTTAAATATAACCTGAAACATTTTTTAAATTATGACCATCATTACAAAATTTGAAAAGAAATGTTCTGTTTGTGGCAGAACAAGTTTGCAACCTGTTTTAGGAAGCACCAACACCTGGGGATACCCTGACATTGACTTAAGACCCCCTGAAATGCAGAGAAGCACCATTGACATATGGCTTGTTGAATGCCCACATTGCGGTTATGTGGCAAGCAACATTGAAAATGAGCTGGAAGTGCCTGCAGACATTTTAAAGACAGATGAATATCTGACCTGTGAAGGAAAAAATTTCAAATCAAAACTGTCAGAAAGATTCTACAAGCATTATCTGATATCAAAAGCGGAAAATAATCATGACTCTGAATTTTTATCACTCCTGCACTGTGCCTGGACATGTGATGACAATGATGATAAACTTGCAGTTGAAATTAGAAAAATGGCTTTAAAATCAATGTATAAAATTGAGCCTCAGGAAGATGATGAAAAGAACGCTCTCAAACTTATTGAAGCTGATCTGCTTAGAAGGTCATTGCAGTTTGATGAGGTGATTAGAAAATTTAAAGATGTTATTCTGGAGGATAAAACTCAAAATGACATCATCAGCTTTCAAATTGAATTGTCCATGAATAAGGACAGTGCCTGCCATACTGTGGAGGAAGTGGTTAAAAAATAATCCATTTCCACATTCTCTTATTTTTACCGTCAAAAAAAGAATAATTGGGATGCATTTTGCATCATCAATAATTAAAACTTAACTTCAATTTTCTGGATTTCAACACCGTTGCTTACCGGATATCTATGAGAATCCTTATAACCGTCCTGACCGTTACCCCATTCACTCCATTTCCACTCCCCGTCCATGTAGAAATAGGCTCTGGTCATATAGGAATCCTTGTAAACAGATTGGCCGTTTTTGTATAAATGAATGTCAAATCCTCCAACAGATCCTCCCATCCATTTGCTTGCTTCAACCCTGTACTCTCCGGAAGTTCCGATATAGGTCTTATCGAATTCAGGCAATTCCACGGTTATAGTATCCGGCGAACTTGAAGATTCACTCACGCTTTCATCACTCTGGTTGATTTCGACATTGGTCTGTTCATGCGAATTCTGCTGCAGGAACAATATGCCCATAGCCAGCGCAAGAATAACAATCACCAATGCCAGAATTATGATAATATGCTTGTTTTCCATTCAACAACCTCACGTAATTATCTTTAAAGCCCAATATATATCTCATTTACGAATAATAATGTTAAAAACCCACCAGTATTATGATAAATGAAATTAAATCAGTCAGCAGGTGTGATATGTAGGGCACGAACAGGTTTTTGGTTTTAATATACCCATACATTTCAAAAAATGACCCCAGTCCCTGCAAAAGCAGAACTGAAACCAAGGTATTCATTGGAGGCATATAGTGAAGCAGCCCGAATACCACTAAAACAATCGCAATAGAAATTGAAACTGACAGCTTGATGTTTTCGGTGAACTTATAGATTAACCTCATGAAAAACATCAGGGGGATGAACTTGAGCAATTCTTCAGCCATCATTGAAAATATCAGCCCAACAGTACTTTCAACAGTGACCCCCAATTCTTCAGGAGTGGAAATAGGTGCGCCTGCAAGGCCAAAGATGTCTAAAACAGAACCCACACAAATGGAATAAATCATATATCCTGCAAAAAGCAGTATTGCAAGAATTATTTCATTTTTTGTAGGTTTTCTAAATATCAGTGAATAATCCCATTTTGAAAAATAAAGTAACGGAATAAGCATTATGAAACAGAATAAAACGCTTCCGATAAGTTCTGATTCCAGGCCGACAATACCATAGGCCAGAAATGAAATCGGCACACTTAACAACAGTACTAACCATCCTCCCACAGAAATTCTCGGATTATGCTTGTAGAAAGGAAAGTCCCTTGATTCATCGAATTCTAAAAATTTCATCATAGCACCAACAATAAGATAAACTTGATATTTATACAATATTTAGACAAAATAATATATAACTTAAACTATTTTTTAAATATTATCCAAAATTAATCACTAAATTTATCTAGCCCCTGTAAAATTAGATTAACATTTAAATAATACTAAAATTAAAATTAGATATGGTGATAATTTGTTAGAACAATTCATACCGTTTATCGGATTAATTATTTTTGGAAACATTGAAAACCTTATTCTAGCATCCCAGGGTGTTGTTGCAGGTGTAAACCCTAGAATTTTAGGATTACTAAGTATAATTGTAGTATTAATATGGATATTTATCGGATTTGTGGCTACAGAAGCGGCAATGCAATATTCAAACTATATCACATTTTTAGGTGGTCTTGCAATTGTAATATTAGGTTTCCAGTCAATTCACGGCGCAGTCAGAAATCTCAGAAAAGCTGAAAGGGGTGAACAATAATGGTTGATTTAAAAGCTTATGCTCCATTTACCGGTTTGCTTATTTTTGGAAACATAGAAAACTTAATTCTGGCATCACAGGGTGCCGCTGCACATGTTAATCCATTTATTTTAGCTGGATTAAGTGTATTTGCAGTAATCATATGGCTTTTGATTGGAACATACGGAACCAAAATTGCTATCAAATACGCAGACTACATCGAAATTTTCGGTGGAGTAGTCATTATACTTTTAGGTTTCGAGTCAATGATGGAAGCAACAGGAATCGCATTATTCCCTTAAACTCCTATTTTTTATCTTAACTGTGACATTACGTCACATTTTTCTTATTTTTTAATAAAAACTTATTTTTGAAAAAGGTTATAAATAACCGATTGCCATATTTTAATCGAGGAATGCTTATGGTCGATACAGAATGGCAAAAAGATAGAATCGTGTTAACTCCAACCAATCTTTATATGGAATATATCCTGTTAAGCTACAACAATTACCTGAAAGACAAGCTTGAAGACATTGAAATTACATACGGCGAGCTGACATATATCTATAACATCAAGTTCTTCCCGTCAATTTCACAAAGAGAACTGGCGGAAATTCTTTTCGTATCCGAGGCCAATGTTGCCAAGATGGTTAAAAAACTGGTCAACAAGGAAATTGTTGAAAAGAGAAAGGATGAAACTAACAAAAGTAGAAATATCCTCAGATTAACTGAGAAAGGAGAAGAACTGTTTGTTAAAATTAACCTCATAACCTGCGGCTGGGAAAGAGAAATTACCAAAAATTTATCCAATGAGGAATTTTTCAAATTTAAAGAGCAGTTATACGATTTAATTAAACAGTCAACCGAAATAAAATAAAGTAACCTTTATATATTAAAACCATTAAAATAGATAAACAAGTCTTAACCAAGTTAAGTCTTTTATAAATTAACGAGGTAATAACAATGTCAATCTATGATTTTGAAGTAAAAGACAGTGACGGAAACATGGTTTCCCTAAGCCAGTTCAAAAACAAAGTACTGTTAATTGTTAACACTGCAATAAAATGTGGATTTGCACCACAATACACCGAATTAAATGAAATGTATGCAGAATTCAATGAACAAGGTTTTGAAATTTTAGATTTCCCATGCAACCAGTTCGCAGACCAATCTCCAGGAACCATAGAAGAAATTACAGAAGTATGCCGCAACAAATGGCTGGTACCTTACCAGATTTTTGACAAAATTGACGTCAACGGAGAAAATGCAGATCCGTTATTCGAATACCTTAAAAATGAACAGCCATTCACCGACATAAAAGGTAAAGGCGCAACAGCATTGAAATTAATGTTAAGAGCAAAAGACAGACACTACAAAGACAACAATGACATCAAATGGAACTTCACCAAATTTTTGGTTGACCGTGAAGGAAACGTCGTTAGAAGATTTGAACCTACAGAAAATTTGGGCGATGTCAAAAAAGCAATTGCGGATTTAATTTAAACAATTAAATCCCTTAATTTTTTTAATAACAATTACCAAATGATTATAAAGAGGTAATTAAAATGGACAAATACGACATTATCATTATCGGAGCAGGTCCCGGAGGACTTACCGCCGCAATATATGCCGGCCGTCAGGGAACAAAAAACCTGATGATTGACAGGGATCTTGCAGGAGGAATCGGCCGTGAAGTGCCTGAGATGGAAAACTATCCTGGTTTTGACAACATTTCAGGTTTGGAGCTTATTGAAAAAATGAAAGCCCAGGCCATAAAAAATACAGAACTTCACGAAATGGAAGCTGTTGAAGAAATTATACAAACTGACGACGAATACAGATTCACCGTTAAAACCAATAAAGATCAGTACCAATCAAAAACAATAATACTGGCAACAGGAAGCTCACACAGACATCTTGAAGCAAAAGGTGAAGAGGAATTCAAAGGAAAAGGAGTAAGCTACTGTGCAACCTGTGACGGATTTTTCTTTGCAGGCCGTGACATCGTCATGGTAGGTGGTGGAAACAGCGCACTCCAGGAAGCATTATACCTGAACAACTTAGGCGCCAATGTTACTTTAATCCACAGAAGAGATGAATTCAGAGCTCAAAAACACTTGCAGAATATGATTAAAGAAGCGGGCATCAATACTATCCTCAACGCAACTGTTGAAGAAATCAAAGGAGAGATGCTTGTAGAATCAGTTATTTTAAAAGATACAAAAACAGGTGAGCTTACAGAACATCCGACCAACGGAGTGTTCATCAGTGTCGGATACATCCCGCATACTGAACTTGCAGTTCAATTAGGTGTTGATTTAGACGAATCAGGACATATCATCATAGACAAAGAACAAAAAACCAATGTTGACTATGTTTATGCAATCGGTGATGTTTGTGTTGGACTGAAACAGTGGGTTGTAGCATGCGGTGAAGGTGCAGTTGCAGCAACTTCAGCATACCATGATTTAAAACAAAACAGTTAAGCACGTTCTTTTAAGAACATGTAAATGAAAAATGCAATGACCAATACAACAATTACCGGCAGTAACCACATGAATATTTTAAGCAACAATACTGCTGCAAATATTGCAATAATAATATAAATCAAATCTTCGAATTCCATGTAATTCACTTATATTAAATATCATATATAAACTTTAAGTGAATTGCAAAACTTTTCTTATTTTTTAGCAATGCTGTCAAGCTAAGATTTTTTTGACAAACTATAATAAACATTAACTCTAAAAATAATATCATTATATTTTCATGGAGTATAAAATGACAATCATAGTGATTAATAATAAAGGGCAATACAACCATAGAATTCAGAGAAGTTTGCAATATCTCAATATTCCCTCAAAACTTGTTTCAAACACAACTTCAATAGAAGATATTGAAGCTGAAAATCCTATTGGAATTATTTTGGGCGGAGGACCTTCTCTTGAAGGAGCTGGAAACAGCGAAGAGATCATAAAACACTTTGACATACCTATTCTGGGAATTTGTCTTGGACACCAGTTAATCGCAAAGGCTTACGGGGGAGAAGTTTCAACTTCAGAAACTGAAAGTTATGCTCAGGTGAAAATAAATATTGATAATGATGAAAACCTATTTGAAGGATTAGCACCTCAAATGGATGTCTGGTCATCACACAAGGATGAAGTTAAAAGCATTCCTGAAGAATTTGAAATCCTGGCCAGTTCCAACCTATGCGATGTCGAATCCTTTAAACATAAAGACAAAGATGTATATGGAATCCAATTCCACCCTGAAGTACATCACACTCCAAAAGGAGAAATTATTTTTAAGAATTTCTATAAAATCTGTCAAAAGTAAGGTGTAAATAATGATTGATAATGCAGAAGATTTAGCTAAAAAAGCACAGGATAATAAAGTCGGTTTAAAAAGACAGTTTGTCAACATCCCAATTGGTGATGAAGAATACGGATTTAGAATTTCAGGAATAGGAGCAAAATCCGTAAAACTTGAAAAATTTGTCAAATACGACGACATTATGGAAGCTATAGAATCCGGTAATGATTATGGTCTTGAAGCTATGATTAAACAAATCATCGAAGATTATGAAGAAGAAGACGAAGAGGAATAAAATGTTAAGCCCTAAAGAATTTATTGAAGATGCTGTAAAAAAAATCAAAGAACAAATTGGAGATGAAAAAGCTATTATTGCATTATCCGGAGGAGTGGACAGTTCAGTTTGTTCAGTACTTGTGCAACAAGCAATAGGTGATAATTTAACCGCAATATTTGTTGACCACGGTCTTTTAAGAGAAGGTGAAGTTGAACAAGTAACAAATACTTTTAAAGACAGATTAAACTTTAAATTTGTTGATGCTTCCGATGAATTTATGGATGCCCTTGCAGGATATGATGATCCTGAAGACAAAAGAAAAATCATAGGAAAAGTATTCATTGACGTGTTTGAAAGAGAAGCAATAAAATCAGGTGCCAAATACCTTGTTCAAGGAACCATAGCACCGGATTGGATTGAAACCGAAGGTGAAATCAAATCTCACCACAACCTGGCTCTTCCAAGCGGAATGGAATTGGAATTATGCGAACCTATCCGTGACTTATACAAAGATGAAGTTAGGGAAATCGGTGACGAATTAGGATTGCCTGCAACAACAGTATACAGACAACCTTTCCCAGGACCTGGTCTTGGAGTACGTGTTGTTGGAGCATTAACCAGAGAAAATGTTGAAATCTGCAGAAAAGCAAATCACATTGTCCGTGAAGAAATTGAAGCTGCAGGAATCGACAAGGACGTATGGCAATACTTTGCTGTATTAACCGATACCAAAGTAACAGGTGTAAAAGGAGACCAAAGGGATTTCGGATACCTTGTGGTTGTTAGGGTCGTTAACTCAATCGATGCTATGACCGCATCAGTTGCTGAACTTCCATGGGAAGTTGTCAGAACAATTTCAAAAAGAATCACTTCCGAAATATCTGAAGTCACTCACGTTGCACTATCCGTTAGTGACAAACCACCTGCAACCATCGAATTCTGTTAAAAAAAATACTTTTATAGTATTTTTTATTTTTACTTTTTTTAAAAACCATGAAAACCACAAAAAATGCTTATCTAGCCAAATTAACAGAACAAATCCAAATGAAATCTGTTAAAGTTGGAAAAAATCTTGAAGGAACAACCCCTCCATCAGTGTTTATCGGCAGATGGTCCTATCCTAAAGTATATGCCGGACCTATGATGAGTTCACAGATGGGAGATACATACATCATGGACTCGCCGGAGTCATGGATTGGACAAAACAAGACCCAAGATGAAATAATCAACTACAGAATGAATCTTGTAAGGGGAAAACAGCTAATCAAGATTGACGATTTGGAAAACCCATTTGTTGAAAAGCTCCAGGACATATCCCTTGCATCCAAATCAATCGACAGTGAAGCCACCTTCGGGCGCCGACCTACAGGGTCTCTTCTTACCGAAGACAGCATGCCCCACGGACCGAGTGCAGTAATTGAAAAATTTGACATTGATGCGGTAAGATGGGACAAACAGCTTGAAAAAACCTTTTATGATACTGATTTGAAGGCAAGTGAAGCGGTTGTTAATCTCCATGACAAGGACGTTCCATTTTCAGCGATGCAAAAGGCATTTTCAGTTGGAGCCATAGGAACCAAAAACAGAAGAAAACTTGTTCCTACACGATGGTCCATTACCGCCTGCGATTCAACCCTTGCCGATGAGTTTCTAAAGGAAGTAAGGAAATTTGAAAGACTGGACACATACAGGGTTTTCGAATTCGGAGCTCTGAACAATTATTATATAATCATTTTGACACCTACAGAATGGCAATACGAATGGTATGAAGCATTTATCAAATTGATGAAAAATGAGGAACTGATCTTTTCAGATTATGAAACAAACGGAGGCAAAAAGGAATATTCCATTGTAGGTGGATGTTACTATACCGCTAAAATGGCAGTTCTAGATTACCTTTTAAAAATCAAAAGACAATCCGGACTGATAATCTTAAGAGAGGCATATGACGGATATGTTCCTCTGGGAGTATTTAACGTAAGAGAAAACATCAAGGAAGCAATGCTCAGACCATATCTTGAATTTGAAACATTGGAGGATTGCCTGAAATATTCCGGTGAAAAATTAAGAATTCCGATTAGCAGGTACGTAAAGCAGGGAACACTGCTGAACGAAATGCTTCACACAAAACAGACAACATTGGACATGTACTTTAAAAGTGAATGAATATGTTTAAATTTAAAACACCCTCTAAAAAAACATTGGAAACAATGTCTGAAATTGCAAAAGGAAATGTCAATGAGAACATGGAAGCAAAAGCCATTGATAAGATTAAGTCATTGACAGGTCATGAAAATGTTAAAATCACATCCAGCGGCAACAACAGTATTTTTATTGCACTTTGCGCAATTGAAGGAGACCTAATAATTCCGGATCAGGGCGGATGGCACGGTTTTAAACAGATTGCAAAATTTCTCGGAAAAAATATCATTACCCTGAAAACAGATTTGGGTCTCATCAGCACAGAATATCTTGAGGAACTGGACGTTAAAGAAAATTCTGCTCTGATTTACACCAGTTTTGCAGGATACTGTGCAGAACAGGATACCAAAAGCATATCAAAATACTGCAAGAACAATAACATCACCACAATTGAAGATGCTTCCGCAGGAATCGGAGACAGCGAAAAAAGATTAGGTAACGGAAAATATGCGGACATCATAATTGCATCTACAGGGTCACCAAAAATCATCAACGTCGGAAGCGGCGGATTTATAACATCAAATGATGAGGACATATTTAGAAAAACTTCACTTCCCCAAAAATTAAGCAAAACATCACAAATTGTATGTGGTGGTATATGTTGCGAACTTGATAATGTTGGAGAAAAACTTGAACTTACAGTAAATGCAACAAAACATTTAAAAAACAATATAGAAACCACATTACATGCAAATAAAAGAGGCGTTAATGTAATTATTCCGCATGATAATGCAAAGGAGATAAGTTGGAATCTGAAAAAATTATTGCCTATTGACAAAAGCGGATTTATCACAACATGTCCCAACTACAACAGGGTAAAGCAGAAAGCCATTGCAGTTGAAATAAAAAATCTTGCTTATGAATGCCTTGAAAATGAAAACCTTGAAAAAATAATTGAAGAGATTAATAATCAACTGTAAGTTTTGATATTCTATCAATCAGAATATCCTCAACAGACATGTTCTCAAGTTCCAAATCACTTATTTTATATATCTCTTTTAACTTTCCGTCATCACCGGCCAAAACGCTGTCATCACGGTCAAACATGTCGGATAACTCAGTGGAATGATCTTGACAGTTAATCAGAACTGCACATAAGTTCATTTCCCCTTCTTTTAAACCTAAAATCTTGAAGGCTTTGGAAATCTGACGCTGAGCGGAACACCTCAAAACAACTTCAACACTGATGTCCTTTGCCAAATTTACACCACGCCCGAAAGCGAGAAAAGCCTGATTGACACCATGAATTATATGATTTTTGGAGGCTATGGCATCCGCATTTAAAAGCTGAATTATTTCACCTTCATTTTTAATTCCATCAATCTGTGAAAGGGTTTCGCCAACTGAATCTATTGTGGACCTGAAACCTAAAATCTCTAAATTATCCATATACATAAAACCACTAATCCCTAAGTAACCTGTTAACTCCGGCAATGTATGCCTTTACACTGGCATTGATAATGTCCGCTTCGGTTCCCCTTGCTGAGACGACCTTATCTGCCTTTTGAAGTTTAATTATTACATCAATAAAAGCATCAGTACCGCCAGTGATTGCATCTACGTGATATTCAATAAGTTCTATATCCTTAAAAACATCCAATGATTTGATTGCATTGATTGCGGCATCAACAGGACCCAGACCAACACCGGCATTCAGTATTTCCTCACCGTCAATGGTAATTTTAACGGAAGCAGTAGGCATTACCTTATTACCTGACACTATAGTAATTTCATCCAGCTTGATTCTGTCCTCATGATTTATCTCCAAAACATTATCGGCAATGACCTGCAAATCAACATCAGTAACGGTTTTTCCTTTATCAGCAAGCTGTTTTATATCATCACAGATTTGCTTAAGCTGAACATCATTAACATTCAAACCAATTTCCTTCAAACGGGTGTTTAAACCATGTGTTCCCATGTGCTTGCCTATAACAAACTTGCGTTTCCTTCCAACAAGTTCAGGAGTAATCGGTTCATATGTAGCAGAATTTTTAATGATTCCGTCAGAATGAATTCCTGATTCATGAGCAAATGCATTTTCACCAACAATCGCCTTGTTAGGCTGGATATATACACCAGTCAATCTGGCCACCAATTTGGAAACATCATAAATCTGGTCAATTTTAATATCTGTTGAAAAATCGGAAAGTAACCTCTCAATACCCACTACACATTCCTCGAATGAAGTGTTTCCCGCACGCTCACCGATGCCATTGATGGTAGTGTGAATTTCACTAGCGCCGCCTTTAATTGCAGACAATGTATTGGCCACAGCAAGACCGAAATCATTATGGCAGTGACATGAAATAGGAACTTGAATATCATTTAATCTGGAAAAAAGGTCATAGGATGAATCAGGTGTTAAAATACCTACTGTATCACAAACGCAAATCCTGTCTGCCCCATGGTCAATTGCATTAACATAAACATTTCTTAAAAAATCAAATTCACTTCTGGATGCGTCTTCAGCAGACAATTCCACTACAAGGCCATGATCTTTACAGTAATCAATAGCGCTGTTGGATAACTCTAAAAGTTCATCACGATTACATTTCAGTTTATCATATATATGTAAATCTGATGTAGGAACTACCAAATTAACTGCATCAACATCACATTCCAAACAGTAATCAATATCAACAGTTAACGGTCTTGAAAAACTTAAAATTTCAGCATTGAAACCTTGATTGGAAATTTCCTTAATAGAATCCCTTTCACCTTGGGATGTAATAGCAGAACCTGCTTCAATAAAATTAACTCCGATTTCATCGAGTTTAGTAGCAATTCTAAATTTCTCCTGGGGAGTTAAAGAAACACCTGGAGTCTGTTCTCCATCACGTAAAGTAGTATCTAATATTTGGATATTCAAAAAAATCACCTAAAATTTCAATAGAGGTATTATGTAATTAAGAATATTAAAAACAGATAAGAAAAAATAGTAATAATTATTGTAATAGAAAGCTTGCAGCGAAATGAAATTCCCATAGAAAACCATAGTACACAAACAAAACACAAAAGGACTTCACTACTGG